>DASQSO010000068.1:0-3712 GCA_035642335.1 Caulobacteraceae bacterium | reverse complement strand
TTCTTGGCGCCTGATTTCGTCTTCAACTTCGGCATTTTCCATGCGGAGCCTTATTAAGGGGCCCCGTCCTCTAGGGTCGGTGACGAGCCGCCATGGCATGCCTTGGGCCAGGCGGTTCTTTAGGAGCGGGCGTCGTTACGGCAAAATCGGTCTAAATGCAACGCGGCATCGGTTGGATGAGGCCGCGAAAGACTTTGGCGAAGGAGGCCGGTTTGGCTCAATCGATCGATCGACGCATGCTGCTGGCTTCGTCCGCCGCCCTGGCCGGGGCCGTGGCCGCGCCGAGGCTGGCCTTGGCGCAAGGCGCGCCCGTCGGGCCGCCCGTGGCGCCGGTGCGGCCGCTGACGGAGACCCTGTGGGACGTCCAGGTCACCGACCCCTATCGCTGGATGGAGGCGGAAGGGCCGGAATGGAAGGCCTACGCTCTGGCCGAGGGCGACTACGCCAGGCGGGTGCTTGACGCCATTCCCGGCCGCGACGCCCTGCTCGCCAATGTGCGGCGCTATACCCACGACCTGGCCGCTGTTTCCGCGGTGCAGGTCGGCGGCGAGCGCATCTTCACCGAGGTGCGGCCGGCGGGCGCCGACACCTTCAAGCTCTATGTGCGCGACGGCCGCCGCGGCGCCGACCGGCTGCTGGTCGACCCGGACGCCCACGCCCCGGCCGGCTCGCACGCCTCGCTGGACTGGTGGGCCGCCTCGCCGGACGGAAGCCATGTGGTGGTCGGCCTTTCGC
The DNA here is from genome assembly GCA_035642335.1 of Caulobacteraceae bacterium. Taxonomy (GTDB): domain Bacteria; phylum Pseudomonadota; class Alphaproteobacteria; order Caulobacterales; family Caulobacteraceae; genus Poindextera. Next base: position 2,977 of record DASQSO010000068.1, on the reverse strand, counting down.
CGGGCGGAGGCGAGCAGTCCGTCGCCCACGTCGTCGTCTCCGACACCGGCGCGATGCTGCCGGAGGCCATCGACCGCACTGAAAACGCCAGCCCGAGCTGGTCCCCGGACGGGTCGGGCTTCTTCTATAACCGGCTGCAGGCCGGCGCCGCGCCAGACAGCACCGACAAGTACAAGCTCAGCGCCAACTGGTTCCACCATCTGAACACCGACCCGGCGACGGACGTCCAGGTGCTGTCCAAGGCGTTCAGCCCCAGCGTCCAGATCGCCGACATCGACCTGCCGATCGTCCAGGCTAGTCCGGGCTCCGACGTCGCTCTGGGGGTCATCGCCTCCGGTGTTCAGAACGAGATCGGGCTCTATGTGACCACCGTCGGCGCCGCCAAGGCGGGATCGCTGGTCTGGGCCAAGGTCTGCGCGCCGGCCGACAAGGTGACCGCGCCAGCCCTGCACGGCGGCGACATCTATCTGATGAGCCACGACCACGCCTCGCGCTACAAGGTGCTGAAGGTGACCGCGGCCCAGCCGGCCGTGGCGACGGCGAGCGTCGTCGTGCCGGAAAGCGCCTCGGTGATCCGCGGCATCACCGCGGCGAGGGACGGCCTCTATATCCAGGACCTGAACGCCGGCCTCGGCGGCCTAAGGCGCATGGGCTGGGACGGGACGGTCGCCACCGTGGCCATGCCGTTCGCCGGCTCGATTGACGCTCTTTATGCCGACACCCTGCACGACGGCGCCTGGTTCCTGTTGCAGGGCTGGGTGCGGCCCTCGGTGCTCTGCTACGTGGGTCCCGACGGGGTTGTCGTGCAGACCGACATCGCGCCAGCGCCGCCCATCGACGTTTCGCCCTACACCTCCGAGGAGGTGTTCGCCACCGCCGCCGACGGTGTGAAGGTTCCGCTTTCCATCGTCTATCGCAAGGGCTTGGCGCGCGACGGCAAGGCGGCGACCCTGCTGGACGCCTACGGGGCCTACGGCATCACCGAGGACCCCGCCTTCCTGGCCCGCTGGCTGCCGTTGCTCGATCTCGGCGGCGTCTTCGCGGTCGCGCACGTGCGCGGCGGCGGTGAACTGGGCGAAGACTGGCATCTGGCCGGCCAGAAGTTGAACAAGCCCAACACCTGGCGCGACACCATCGCCGCCGCCCACTACCTGATCGACAATGGCTACACCTCCAGCGCCAAGCTGGGGGTGATCGGCGGCTCCGCCGGCGGCATCACCGTCGGGCGCTTCATGACCGAACAACCGTCATTGGCGGCAGTGGTCATCGACCAGGTCGGGGTCTCCAACGCCACCCGCAGCGAGTTCTCGCCGAACGGGCCGCCGAACATTCCGGAATTCGGCACCGTCACCGACCCGCAAGGCTTCAAGGGCCTCTACGAGATGGACGCCTATCTGCACGTCAAGGACGGGGTGGCCTATCCGTCGGTGCTCTTGACCACCGGCCTGAACGACCCGCGCGTCTCGTCCTGGGAGCCGACCAAGATGACCGCGCGCCTGCAGGCGGCGACGGCGTCGAAGAACCCGGTGATTCTGCGCATCGAGACCGACGCCGGCCACGGCATCGGCTCGACGCTCAGCCAGCGCGACCGCGAAACCGGCGACATCCTGGCCTTCCTGCTCTGGCGCACGGGCGACCCGCGCTACCAGCCGCCGGCATGACCGATTGGAGGGACGGCCAGATCGAGCCATCCCGCCAGAGTCCTCTTAAGGATCGATGCGTGCTTCGGCGGAACCGGAGAGCACCTGGACGCCGTCCTGGTTGACGGTGACCACGTCCAGCTCGACCAACTTCACACCATCGCGCTCGGTGATCGCCTTGACGGTTGCGGTGGAGTCCAACGTGTCGCCCGGCCAGACCTGGCTGGTGAAGCGCACGCCATACTTGGTCAGCCGGGCGTCGCCGACATAGTCGGTCAGCATCTTGCCGGTCATGCCCATGGTCAGCATGCCGTGGGCGAAGACGGTGGGATAGCCGGCGACCTTGGTGGCGAAGATTTCGTCCGTATGCAGTGGATTATAGTCGCCGGACGAGCCCGCATACTGAACGATCTGGGTGCGCTTCAGGTCTTCCACCAGCCGCGCGGTATGGGTGTCGCCCTCTTTCAGGGTCTTGGCGCTTAAAGCCATGTCTTGATCCTTCTCTCAGGATGCCGGCGCGTCGACGGGGCGTTCGGTGCGCACACCGACGGAGCGGGCGGTGATGACCAGTTCGCCATTCCGGTCGCGGTATTCGGTGACGGATTCGGAGAAGACCAGCTTGCCGGAGCGGCGGCCTTCGCGCTCCCAGGTCTTGCCGGGCGCTGAGGTCGCGGTCAGCACGTCGCCGGGCTTGAGGTGGCGGTGGTACTCGAAATGCTGCTCGGCGTGCAGACCGCCTCCACCTCCACCGCCGCCTCCGCCTTCACGCGGCGGGCTTCCGGTCGGGTTCTTGCCGGAGCCGAACCAGGGCTGGCCGATCTTTGGGCGCAGGAAATAGTCGGGATCGAACTGGGCGCTGGCCTGGGCGAAGGTCGGCGGTGCGATGATGCCGCCGGCTTCGGTGGTCTTGGCGTGTTCCGCGTCGGAATAGATGGGGTTGGGGTCGCCGACGGAGCGGGCGAACATCAGGATGTGGCTGGCTTCGACGGGAAATGTTTTTGCGGCCATGGTTTCCTCTTCAATTCGGCCGCCCGCTTTGAAGGAGCGCGCCTTGGCTCCACTCAGCCGGCTTGCCGCGCCACCGTCAACCGCCATTCTGACCTGACGCGGCGGCGCCTGCTGCTATATCGTAGTTGGTTTTCGGAGATGACGATGACCCTCGAGCTCTATGCCCATCCGTTCTCGTCCTACTGCCAGAAGGTGTTCATCGCCTTCCATGAGAACGGCACGCCGTTCACCCTGCGCATGCTCGACCAGGACAATCCGGCGAACGGCGCCGCGCTCGCCGCGCTGTCGCCGTTGCAGCGGTTCCCGGTCCTAGTTGATGAGGGGCGGAC
>DASQSO010000067.1:0-9750 GCA_035642335.1 Caulobacteraceae bacterium | reverse complement strand
GTCGCTGGCGTGTCTCGCGAGAGCAACGCCAGGATAGCACCCAGCCCGTTGGGCGGCGTGTCGGGATCGCTCCAGCGCGGCGCGGTCTCGGCGAAAGCCAGCACTCGCGCGGCAATCTCGTCGTCGACGTCGTGACGCAGGTGCGCCACGGCGCCGTCGGCGCAGCCGGCGAAATGCAGCCGCGGCCCGGCGGAGCGCTGCGGCGGCGCGAACTCCTTCCTCGGCCCTGAAGGCCGCGCGGGACCGCGCTGGATGCGGCCCGCGCCGGAAATCACATAGCTGATGGCGACGTCGCGCTTGAGCAGCTCAAGGTCGCCGCCGGGCGTCACTCGGCGGCGGAGGTCATCGGGACGAGCACGAAGGTTTCCCGGAAGGCGATCAGGGCGATGGCGACGGCGATGCCGAACAGGACCGAGTTCTGGAAACCGCCGTGCCAATGGCTGGCCAAGCCAAGCGCCACGATCAGGCACGCCAGCAGATAGCCGCCCCAGCGGTCGAACGCCGCCTGGAACTGGTCGCGCCGGCGTCGCCGGGACGCCGCCTTGCCGACGACCGGTTCGGTGCGTCTCTCGCGGAGCGCCTCGACCCGCGGGTTCATGATCGCGAACCACAGCGGCGGGACCATGGCGGCGAGGTACATCGGCATAAGGCCGCCGGGCAGGCGCGGCTGGCCATCGATCACGCGCAGGGCGTCGAAGCGCCGGTTGGCGGACCGATGGTGCTCGGAATGGCGGCCGAGATTGAGGAAATAGAGCCCGGAGAACCGCGTCTCCCAGTTCCACGAGTGCTGCACGTCGGGACGCTCGTAGCGGCCGGGCGAAATCTCTTTCCGCCGCAGACCGTAGTGCTGGATGTAGTTGATCGTCTCGACCGAGAAGATCGCCACAGCGCTCTGGATGGCCACGGCGGCGACACCGTAGACCCCGACCAGCAGGTAGGCGCCGACATACCAGGCGCTGACAATGGCGAGATAGCCCAGCATCCGGTTTTGAGCGGAAAACCAGCCCTGGCCACGCGCCTTCAGCCGGCGGACTTCGATGTCCCACGCGCCGCGCAGACCGCCGATCACGCTGCGCGGGATGAAGGCGTAGAGCGGTTCGCCGAGCCGGGCGCTGGCCGGGTCATCGGGTGTCGCCACGCGGATGTGGTGCCCGTAGACGTGCTCGATGGCGAAATGCGGGTAGGTGACCGTGCAGAGCAGGAAATCGCCCAGCCAGCGGTCCAGCCGGGACTGCCGGTGCATCAGCTCGTGCGCCACGGCGATGCCGACCGCGCCGTAATAGAGGCCGACCAGCACGGCCAGGATTACCACGTCGGCGCCGACCGCATGCCGCTTCCAGACGTAGTAGAGCATCAGCCCTTCGATGAAGATGAACTTGAAGGCCAGCAGCCGCGGCAGCAGGCCGTACTCGACGCGCGGCCTTTCCGCCGCCCGGTCGGCGAACGCCTCACCCCGCGACGCGCCGCCCACCAGGTCCATGGTCACCGGAATCGCGAACGCCGCGGCCAGGTAGAGGGTGGTCCGAAGCGCCTGGCTGAGCGTCAGGGTCGGCAGGCTGGGCGCCAGCCACAGCGGCAGGGTGAAGGGCAGGAAGATCAACGTCCGCCGGAAAAAGTTCGTGATCGCGCTCATGCATTGGTCCTGGTGAGCGGTGGAAGGGCGGGCCGGATCGATTCGCCGCGGTTCGAACCCGACTTAACGTCCAAGGCGGGAACTATCACGGCGGCCCGCGCGCGTCGACGGTCGCCAAAAGTCGCGGGCCTTCCGGCCTCTGCTTCCCAAAAGCGAGCGCATTTGCTAACCCGCCCGCCTCGCTGGTCGCGGTCGTGGCGGAATTGGTAGACGCGCAGCGTTGAGGTCGCTGTGGGGCAACCCGTGGAAGTTCGAGTCTTCTCGACCGCACCAGTGAGATTTGGATCAACAGAATACGCCGAGGCGGACTGAACGGGGAGGTCATCGATGACTCGAGCTGACGGCGGCCGCGCGGCCGCGCCCTCGACCGTTTCGGAAGACCTCGAAGACCTCGCGCTCCGCGACGACTACGCGCTGAATCCCACCTTCGTAGCGATGGTGGTCGACGCCGCCGAGCGCGGCGATTCGCGGCGCCTGAGCGAACTGATGGACGCCCTGCATCCGGCCGACATCGCCGACCTGATGGGTTTCCTTGCCGCCGACTACCGGGAGGCCCTGGTTCCGCTGCTCTCGCCGGACGTGCTGGCCGAGGTGCTGTCGGAGCTCGAGGGGACGCTGCGCGAGGATATCCTCGAGCATGTGGCGCCCGGCGCCCTGGCCGCGGCCATCGGGGAAATGGATTCCGACGACGCCGCCGACGTGTTCGACGATCTGGAGGCCGACGTCCGCGGCCAGGTGCTGGCGCAGATGTCCGATGTGGACCGGGCTGGCATCGAGCACTCCCTGGCCTATGGCGACGAGACCGCCGGACGGTTGATGCAGCGTGAGGTGCTCGCGGCGCCGCAGTTCTGGACCGTCGGCCAGACCATCGACCATGTGCGCGAGTCGGCTGCCGACCTGCCGGAGCTGTTCTTTGACGCCTATGTGGTCGACCCGGCCAATCGGCCCGTGGGCGCCGCGCCGGTCAGCCGGCTCCTGAAAAGCCGCCAGGACGCGCTGCTGTCCGAGATCATGGAGCCGATCACCGAGATTCCCGCGGGCATGGACCAGGAAGAGGTCGCCTATATCTTCGACAAGTACCACCTGATCTCCGCGCCGGTGGTCGAGCCCGGCGGACGGCTGGTGGGGCAGATCACCGTCGACGACATCGTCGGCGTCATCCGCGAGGAGGGCCAGGAGGACATGCTGGCCCTGGCCGGGGTGTCCGACGCTGGGCGCGGCGCGGGCATATTGGGCATCACCCGATCGCGCTTCTGGTGGCTGTTCATCAACCTCGGCACCGCCATCCTGGCCTCCAGCGTCATCGCCATCTTTCAGAGTTCGATCGAGAAGTTCGCCGCGCTCGCCGTGATCAACCCGATCGCCGCCTCCATGGGTGGCAACGCCGGCACCCAGACCCTGACCGTCGCCGTGCGCGCCATCGCCACCAAGGAGTTGAACGCGGCCAATGTGCTGATGACCATCTGGCGCGAGATGGCGGTGGGCATCCTGAACGGCATCGCCTTCTTCGTCGTCATGGGCGGGGTGACGCTGGTCTGGTTCCACGATCCGGTGATGGCGGCGATCGCCGGCGCGGCCATGCTGATCAACATGTTCGCCGCCGCCCTGGCCGGCATCGTGATCCCGCTCGGCCTCGACGCTCTCGGTTTCGATCCCGCCGCCTCGTCGGTGGTCTTCCTGACCACGGTGACCGATTGCGTCGGTTACTTCAGTTTTCTAAGCTTGGCGACGATCTTTCTGATCCACCATTAAGCGGTCCTGATCTTGCGGGCATTGGCGATGATGCCTCCGCGTTTGTTTCAAATTGGGTCAAGATTGCGATGACGCCGCGCCACATGGTTTCTGCCGCCGCGATCGCGCTGATCAAGCGCTTCGAAGGCCTGCGCCAGGACGCCGTCCAACTCGACGACGGCCGCTGGACGATCGGCTATGGCCATACACGCTCGGCCCGCGAAGGCGCCCAAGTGACCGAGGACGACGCCGACGCCCTGCTCACCTACGACCTTGTCGAGGTGCAGGCGGCGATCAACGACCTGGTGTTCACGCCGCTGACGCAAAACCAGTTCGACGCCCTGGCCTCCCTTGTTTTCAATATCGGGATCGAAGCTTTCCGGCATTCGTCCGTGCTCCGCCGGATCAACGAGGGCGCGGTGCTGCCGGCGGCGTGCGCGATGGAGATCTGGCGCAAGGCCGACTTCGAGGGCGAACGCATCGTCATCGACGCCCTCGTGCGCCGGCGCGCCACGGAGAAGGCGCTGTTTCTGACGCCGGAAGACGGCTTCATCGCCGCGCCGTCGGCGGTGATGCAGCCGCAAATCGACTATGACGTCGTGGCCGCGGCGCCGCGCGCGCGGCAAGCCGCGCTGAAGACCAGCCTCGACGGCGCGGCTCCGCCGCCGGTCGGCAGCCAGTCCGGTGTGGTGGCGGAAGAGACGCCATCGTGCAGCGAACGCGCGGCGCCCGCGATCACCGCGCGGCTGAAGGCCGTACTGCCGGACGCAGCCGTCGCCGACGATCCTCAGACGTTCCCGTCGCAGCCGATGCCGCCGCCGGTTGTGGACGAGCCGACGCAGGCGGCCGCGACGGATGTTGCGCGCGCCTCGGTTCGGTCCATTTTCGACCAGACCCGCGACGAGCCGGAGCGCGCTGGCATAGCGTCCTTGGCGGGTCTCGGCCTGATCGGATTTGCGCTGGTCGCCGGCGGCCTCTATTGGGCCTTCGTCTCCAAGCCCTCCGGCGGCGTGCTCGGCTCGCCGATCATCGGCTTCGCCCTCGGCTTCCTCGGCATCGTCTGCGTCGGCAGCGCGGTCTACTTCCTGCTGGACCGGCTCGGCGGCGGCCGGGATCACGGCTAGGCCCCGCGCCCCGGCCGACGACGCGCCGGCCGCGGCCTGCCGCAACAATTGACCGTGATCTGAGACACAACGGGCCTGGCAAGGTATATAAGGCGCCAACCTACTCGGCGGCGCCCGAGAGTCCGCCGGGCTCGAGGAAACGCCATGCGGCCCACATTGCTGGCCCTCATCGTCGCCGCCACCCTGCTCGCCGGGCCCGCGGCGATCGCGGCGCCCACCTGCCAGGACAGAAACGGCGACACCATCCGCTGCGGGACGAACGGCGCCATGCCGGTTGGCTGGACCCTCCCGGCCGGCGAACGACTGCGGCGTCATCTGTCGGAGCCGGCGGGACCGAGCTTTGAGACCTTGCTCGGCCTGGGCTGTTTCCTGGTTGGGTTCTTCGGCCTGATCGCGCTGCTGCCGGACTTCGACGGCCATTGGGACCGCGAGGAAGGCGACGAGCAGGAGCCTGGATAGGGCCGTCTCGCGTCTCCCCTTCGGCGCGTCCGCCGTGCTAGTGGGGGCAGATGATCCCCAACGCCGGCCCATCGCTTGATTTCGACCTCGGCGAGACCGCGGACGCCATTCGCGAGGCGACCGCGCGGTTCGCCGCCGACCGCATCGCGCCGATCGCCGCCGAGATCGACCGCGGCAATGACTTTCCCCGCCACCTGTGGCCGCAGATGGGCGAGCTTGGCCTGCACGGGATCACGGTCGAAGAAGAGTTCGGCGGGGCGGGCCTCGGCTATCTGGAACACGTGGTGGCGATGGAGGAGGTCTCCAGGGCCTCCGCCTCGGTGGGCCTGAGCTACGGCGCCCACTCCAACCTCTGCGTCAACCAGATCCGCCGCTGGGGAACGCCCGAGCAGAAGCGCCGCTACCTGCCCGGGCTGATCAGCGGCGAGCATGTCGGCGCCCTGGCCATGAGCGAGGCCGGATCGGGCTCCGACGTGATCTCCATGTCGCTGCGCGCCGAGCGGCGCGGCGACCGTTACGTGCTGAACGGGACCAAGTTCTGGATCACCAACGGCCCCCACGCCGACACCCTGGTGGTCTACGCCAAGACCGAGCCTGAGGCCGAGAGCCGCGGCGTCACCGCCTTCATTATCGAAAAGGATTTCGCCGGCTTCTCCTGCGCCCAGAAGCTGGACAAGCTGGGCATGCGCGGCTCCGACACCTGCGAACTGGTGTTCGAGGACTGCGAGGTTCCGGACGACAACGTCATCGGCCCGGAAAACGGCGGCGCCGGCGTTTTGATGAGCGGCCTCGACTATGAGCGCGCCGTGCTGGCCGGCGGCCCGCTCGGCATCATGCAGGCCTGTCTGGACACGGTGCTGCCTTATGTGCGCGAGCGCCAGCAGTTCGGCCGCCCGATCGGGACCTTCCAGCTCATGCAAGGCAAGATCGCCGACATGTATGTCGCGCTGAATTCGGCCCGCGCCTACGTCTATGCGGTGGCCAAGGCCTGCGACGCCGGACGCGCCACCCGGTTCGACGCGGCCGGGGCCATCCTGCTAGCGAGTGAGAACGCCGTGCGGACCACCCTGGAGGCGGTGCAGGCGCTCGGCGGCGCCGGCTACACCAAGGACTATCCGGTCGAGCGGCTGCTGCGCGACGCCAAGCTCTACGACATCGGCGCTGGCACCAATGAAATCAGGCGATTTTTGATCGGCCGCGAGCTGGTGGGCGAGGGCGGCGGGTGAAGCCCCGCTCGCCGGGTCCGACGCGAGCCTCGAGGTCGCGGCCGGTTCTTCGCGGGCGGTGATTGTTCAGCACACCGATCACGCAGAGGTGTTCGTTTCCGGCTGCACCGGCTTCGACTATTCGACTATGACAGGCGCCGAGGATGTGGCTGTTCAGGCGCGTCAAGGCTTCGCCAATATCGCGGACGCATTGACGCAGGCGGGCGGGGACCTGACGGACCCGGTGCGCGTGCGCTACTATCGACCCGATTCGGGCGACTGGCTGCGTGTGACGCCGGTGTTCGGCGAGTGTTCGCCGACGACCGCGACCTGTCTGATCTGTGGGCGGAGTGACCCGGGCATATGGATCGAGATCGAGGCGGATGCGAGGTTTCCTCGTCAGAGTTTGGTTTGTCGGCGCGGCCCTGACGACCTTGCTCGCCGGTTGCGCGATGCCCCCGCCGACCCGGGTCGCCAACGCTGCCTGTCCTGACGGCGGCCTCAAGGCGACGGCCGAACTGGTTTTCGGCCGGGTGGCCGAGGACGGAAGCGGCGGGGTCTCCGAAGCCGAATTCGCCCGGTTCCTCGCCGGCGAGGTCAGTCCGCGCTTTCCCGAGGGCCTGACCGTGATCGACGCCGAGGGGCGTTGGGAGCCGCCTGCCGGTGCCATGATCCGTGAACCGGCCAAGCTGGTGATGATCGTCCTGCCGGGGGCCAAGGACGACCGCCGCAAACTCGAAGCCGTCCGTTTGGCCTACCTGAAACGCTTCCGCCAGCCGTCGGCGCTGCTGATGACCCACGGCGACTGCGTTTCGTTCTGAACGCGTGAGGCCTGCCTCCCGAGGTTGTCCCATGGGATCAGATCAACTAGAGGGCTCGGTCGCGTCCAGGCTCGCCAGCAGAAGACGAAGCGGCGGCGGCGCGGGAAGACGCGGATTGCTTACACAATCGATTGCCAGAGTGGGCGCGTTGGTCTCGACGCCGACTCGGCGGATGCGCAAACCCCATGCGCCGACGAACCGCTCCATATAGCTGATGGGCAGAGGTACTACGGTCTTGCCTGACAACAGGATGCGCAGGCCGCCGACGACGCTGTTGCTGTAGGCGGCGACCTTCATCCGATAGGTAGGATGGTCGCCGAAGACTTCGGTCTCCAGCGAGAAGCCATCCATCTTCTCCGCGTCGATCCAGGCGACGTCGAGCCCAGAGAGGTCCTCGCGCCCGATGCGTTTCTTGTCCCACAAGGGATGCTGGTCGGAGATGTAGTAGGCCAAGGTCTCCGAGCCGACCCGCTCGTAGTTCAACGCCTCCAGCCGCTTGTGAAAGATCGCGATGCCCGCGTGAAGCTCGCCCTCATAGACCAGCTTATTGATCTCGTCGGGATCGGTTACGCGCAGATTGAGCCGGCATGAAGGGTAGCGGCGCGTTACCTCGAATAGAGCTGAATCGACCGGTTCGCTCGGCAGGCCGTCAAGCAGGCCAAGGTTGAAGACGCCGGTGAAGTCGTCGGTGTTGCCAAGAGCCGCGAAGGTCTCGCTCAGCTGGCCGAAGACCGACTCAGTTGTAGCCAGCAAGCGCCGGCCCGCCTCGGTCAGGCGAAACCCCGAGCGGCCTCTGAAGCAGAGCGTGCAGCCAAGCGCCTCCTCAAGCTTGGCCAGCGCGTGCGTCACCGAGGGCGGCGTCAGATGCAGCGCGCGGGCAGCCTTCTTCAGGCTCCCGTGGGTGGCGATCGCGTGGAACTGGCGCAGAAGGTCCAGTTTCAGCGACGAGAGGGCCGGATCCATGATTCAGTCTTATCGAATTATATGTTCGAAAACTTTCAGTTGATGAAAAGTATAGGCGGGCGCTAGCGTGGCGAAAGCGAAAAACGCCAACTCCGTGGACGCTCATGGACATCGCCCTCGAAGCTTTCGAACGCCACTGGCGGTTTGCCCGGGGGATGACCTATGAGTTCATCGAGGGAGTGGACGAAGCGCACTGGTTGTTCACGCCCCACTGCTCCTGCTCGCCGCTGGCCAAGCAGTTCCGCCACATGGCCTGGGTCGCGGGGCTGTACAACGACGGGTTGAAGACCGGCGCGCTCAATTTCGGGCGCAAGAAGACCTTCTACGAAGGCAGTCTCGACAAGGCGACTATCGTCGCCTCGCTGCGGACCCGCGACGCCGAGCTAAGCGCGCTGCTCGGCGCGTTGGCGCCCAACGATCTGCGCGATCGCAGGATCGATCTCGGCGACAATCGGGTCAGCGTGCATGAGTTCACCAACGTCATCATGCAGCACGAGGCCATCCACCAGGGCCTTTGGACGATGTACGCCCGGCTGGGCGGCTTTCAGACGCCCGAGAGCTGGCAGGCGAACTGGGAGCTCTGAGCATGAAGCACGCGACCACACAGGCGCTGGATCGGATCGAGGACTTGCTCCAGGAGCTGCGGCGGCTGCCCGACCTCAGGGAGCGTTCGCGGGGCGTATTCTATCGCGCTGGCAAGGCGTTTTTGCACTTCCATGAGGACCCGAAAGGACTGTTCGCCGATGTCCGCGGCGCTGACGAATGGGAGCGTTTCTGCGTTGATGGCCACAATCAGCAGGCTCTGTTCTTAAAGCGAACCTCGGCCCTCCTTAACCCGCTCGAGTGAGGATAAAGTTCGAATGTAAAGGGCCGCCCCATTGCTGGGACGGCCCCTCCATCGTCGGACCGCGGCCTGCCGGGTCACCCCAGCCTGTCGCGAGACCCAAGTTCCTTCGGGCAAAAGCTGCCTTCAGGCAAACTGCGCTGTCAGGCGCGAACCTCAGTATCGAGGCTCCAGGTCACGCTTTGCGACCGCGGTTGGAGACAATGAGACACTGGACCACCTCCTTTCAGCTGTTGAATAGGGACTCAGGAAGATAGAGGCTGAGGGGTCGCTTTGAAAGCCTCTTGTCGCGGCCAGGCTTGGAGCCGCGCGCCAGCCCGGCTAGAAGGCGCCCGACCCCACGCCAGACCAGGAGCCTGTTGGATGGCCGCCGACCCCGAAAACACCCTCATCCTGACCCTCGAAGACGGTCGGGTGACTATCGCGCTGCGGCCCGACCTCGCGCCCGGGCATGTGGCGCGGATCAAGGACCTGGCGCGCGAGGGCTTCTATGACGGCGTCGTCTTCCACCGTGTCATCCCCGGCTTCATGGCCCAGGGCGGCGACCCTACCGGCACCGGCGGCGGCGGCTCGGAAAAGCCGGATCTGAAGGCCGAGTTCTCCAAGGCGCCGCATGTGCGCGGCGTCTGCTCGATGGCCCGCACCCAGAACCCGCATTCGGCCAACAGCCAGTTCTTCATCTGCTTCGACGACGCCAAGTTCCTGGACAATCAGTACACCGTCTGGGGCGAGGTCACCGACGGCATGGAGCATGTCGACGCCCTGCCCAAGGGCGAGCCGCCGCGCAGCCCCGGCAAGATCATCTCCGCGCGGGTGGCCGCGGACGTGTGACAGCGCTGCGACTAAGCGATTTCGATTTCGATCTGCCGGAAAGCCTGATCGCGCTCAGGCCCGTTGCCCCGAGGGATTCCGCGCGCCTGCTCGTCGTATCTCCGAAAGCCCTCCCCCTCGATGGGGGAGGGTTGGGTGG
>DASQSO010000066.1:0-2235 GCA_035642335.1 Caulobacteraceae bacterium | reverse complement strand
CACCCGCTCCAGATCGTCGAGGGCGTTGGGTTCGGCCAAAAGCTTGGCCTGGCCGCGCACGATCAGGGTGCGGGCAACGCCCTCGCCGCCGCTCCAGGCGGCGATCCCCTGCTCCACGAGGCCGGCGGCGGTGGCGTCCAGTTGCCGACGCGCGCCGTCCAGCTCGCCGCGCATTTCGCTGCGGGCCTCGGCCAGAGTGCGGCCCTTGAGCCGGGAGTTGAGGAAGTTCGACGCCTCGGCCAAGGCCGCCGGGGTCAGGCCGGCGGGCTTCAGCATCAGGCGGTTCTCCACCGCCCCGTCCTCGAACACCATGATGGCCAGGGCTTGGTCGGCGCCCAGGGTGACGAACTCCACATGCTTGACGCCGACGTCCCGAACCGGGGTCACGACCATGCTCGCGCCGCCGGCGAGGCCGGACAAAAGTTCGCTGGCCGCGCTCAGCGCCTCCTCGAAATTCTGCCCGCGGGCGGAAAGCCGCGCGTCGATGTCGCGCCGCTCGCTCTCGATCAGGTCGCCGACCTCCAGGATGCCGTCGACGAACAGGCGCAGGCCTGCGTGGGTCGGGATTCGCCCAGCGCTGATGTGCGGCGCGCCCAGCAGCCCCAGCTGGGTGAGGTCCTGCATGGTGTTGCGGATCGACGCCGGCGAAAGATGGATGCCGCCCTTGGAGATCGTGCGCGAGCCGACGGGGTCGCCGGTCTCCAGATAGGCCTCGACCACGCGTCGAAAGATGTCGCGGGCGCGCTCGTCCAGTTCGGCGAGGGTGGGCGTGCGAGTTTGGATCAGACTGGTCATGGACGCGTCCGTGGCGATCTAGGATAAGCGCGCGCGACAGCCTTCGCAAAGCGCCACGCTTGATCACCCGTCAGGAGCCTCATTTTGCGTCCCTCCCAACGCGCCGCCGACGCCCTTCGTCCCGTCAGTTTTGAGACGGGCGTGAACCGCTATGCGGAGGGCTCCTGCCTCATAACCTTCGGCCACACCAAGGTTTTGGTCACAGCCAGCGTCGACGAAAGCGTTCCTGGCTTTCTGCGCGGACGCGGCCAGGGCTGGGTCACCGCCGAGTACGGCATGCTGCCGCGCGCCACCCATACCCGCGGCCGGCGGGAGGCGACCGAGGGCAAGCAGTCGGGTCGCAGCCAGGAAATCCAGCGGCTGATCGGTCGTTCCTTGCGCGCCATCACCGACATGAAGGCGCTGGGCGAGCGGCAGATCTCCATAGACTGCGACGTGATCCAGGCCGATGGCGGCACGCGCACGGCCTCGATCACAGGCGCCTGGGTCGCGCTCAGGCTGGCCACCCGCTACCTGCTGACCGAAGGCGTCATCGCCACCGACCCTATCCGCGACCAAGTGGCGGCGATTTCCTGCGGCGTGCACCAGGACACGCCTGTGCTCGACCTCGACTACGAGGAAGACAGCGCCGCCGAGGCCGACGCCAACTTCGTGCTCACCGGCGTCGGCGACATCGTCGAGATCCAGGCCACGGGCGAGCGGCGCGGTTTCACCCAAGGCGAGTTTGAGACGCTGTTTTCGCTGGCGCGCAAGGGAATCGGCGAGCTGATCGATCTGCAGAAGATCGCGGCGGGCTAGGGTTTCGGGCAGGCCGCGATCATCGCGTCCACGGTCTCGTCGACCGAGCTGATCTCGACGAAAAGCTCGGTTTGCGCATAAGAGGTCCAGGGGACCACGTAGTCGAACTCCAGGTCGCGCAGACCCTCGAAGCTCTTGCGCATGACCTTGCGGCTGCGGTTGCCCGGCCGCCACCGGCCATTCTCGCGCCAGACGAAATCAGCGGTGAACAGCACACGGGCGCCGCCCACCGGCGCTAGGGTGGAGAACTGGCCCGCCGTGTGACCCGGCGTCGGCACGAGCAGCACGTCACCCTCGATGGTCGCCCGCTCGAGCGGCAGGGCATGGTCGATGCGAACCTGGTTGACGCGATGGCCCATGGCGTCGGCCTCGATGGCGCTGCAATAGACGGCCGCGCCGAAACGCTCGGCGATCTGGTTGGTCGCGGCGCCGCCCAGATGCCGGTCGCTGATCACCGCGGCCTTGACCCCGCCATGCTGGTCCAGTTCGTCGAAGGCGTCGGAGAGGGAGCCGACCCGGCTGGCGTCCAGGATCAGGTTACCGGTTGGCCGCGTGAGGAAATGGGAATAGCCGAAGCCCTTGCCGCCGTTCTGTGGAACGAGGAAGACGTCGGGTAGGACCGGCTTGAGCATCGCCGTCATT
>DASQSO010000065.1:0-6842 GCA_035642335.1 Caulobacteraceae bacterium | reverse complement strand
GGAGGGTCTCGCCCTGACCATCGGCAATACCGGAGCAGCGGGGGCGGGGTTCATCCTTTACGCGACGGCCGGAGGCGAGCCACGGTTCTATACGGTCGAGGCGGGCAAGAGCCTGGATGATCTCATTCCGCTGGACGGGGCCGTCTATAGTTTCAACCTGCACGGGCCCAATGGCTTTTTGCGGGGGTTCAGCGGCAACGCCAAGGCGGCTGTCGAGGAGGTCAGCGCACGTTTCGATCCGGCCAGCGGAAAACTCGTAATGACTCTCATCAACAGGGGCGACCCATGGCGGACGATGTCCGTCATGCCAAACGCCTATTTGCCCAACTCCTCGGAGCGGTTCACCCTCGGGTCACGCGCTGAGCTGATCCACGCCTGGGACATCAGCAAAAGCGGTCATTGGTACGACTTCACGGTCCGGGGCGGCGAACCGGGATCGGAATGGCGGATCGCCGGCCATGGAGAGGATGGACGGCCGAGCGTCAGCGACCCGCTTTTCGGTAGGCCGGCCTGAAGGGCGCCGAATTAATCTTTTCCCTCTTTCCTTCCTTTCCGGCCAATGGGAGAGGGCTGTCGCCCGACCCCGAGCCCAGCTGTTTTTCGCAAACGCGCGCACCAAGTCATGACCGAAAAGCCCCGGCGCCCCATCCTGCATCTGAAGTTTCCGCCGGCGACGCCGATCGTTGCCCCCGGCGCGGAGCCGGCCGCCGCCGCGACCCCGCCGCCGCTCAGGGCGATGACCTGGAAGTGCAAACCGTGCGGCAAGCCGTTCGAGGTGCTGAGCGGGTTGGCCGACACAGATTCCGTGCGCTGCCCCGCCTGCAACGCCCGCCTGGGCCTGGCCGGCGACTTCCGCGCCGATCCGCCGGAGCTGGAGAAGGTGCGGGCGCGGCAGGCGCTCGAACCGGCGCCCAAGCCGGCCGCGCCCAAATCGACCGGGACTAGCCCGCGGAAAGTCGTGCGCGTGAGCAGCGTGTCACGTAGGGAACGCTGATCGCCGCCTGGCCGGCGGTGGACGGATCGGTCTGAAGGAAACGGCGGACCCTGGCGAACAGGGCCGTGCGTTCGGCTTGCGTCAACACGATCACATAGGAGCGCGAGGCGAGCAGTTCGATCAGCGCCTCCGCCGTCGTCGTCTGGCGCCAGGGCAGGTCGAACCGCTCGACCGGCCCAAATGGGGCGCCCACGCGCGGGTTTTCGCTTTCGGCCTCGGAGTTGTCGTGCTCCGGCTCCAGGCGGCTGAAGGCGTCCATCCACGGGTCGCGCAGGTCGCGGATGTTCCAGATCAGACCGAGCGCGCCGCCGGGTTTCAGCACGCGGGCGACTTCGGGAACCGCGCGGGATGGATCGAACCAGTGCCAGGCCTGGCCCACGACGACGGCGTCGACGCTGGCGTCGTCCAGCGGGATCTGTTCCGCCGAGCCGGCGAACACCGGCACGTCCGGCAGGCCGCGGCTGAGCTGGGCGCGCATGCCGTCGGACGGCTCGACCGCGGCCACCTCCAGGCCGCGGGCGCGGATAGGACGGCTGAGCTTGCCGGTGCCGGCGCCCAGGTCGAGCACGCGGCGCGCGCCCTTCGGCAGGATCCAGTCGATGGCGGCTTCGGGGTAGGACGGCCGGGCGCGCTCGTAGGCGTCCGCCGCCGCGCCGAACGACGCCGCCCGAATCTCGGTCAGGCCGGTCATGCAAGGGGTCTCCGTGTAAGGCGGACCGCCTTTAGGCCGTTTCCCCCGGCACCCGTCAACCGGGGCCGATCGCGGCGTTCCAGCCTGAAATGTGAGGGAACGGCGCCCGCGCCCAGGTGTTTTCACCCGACAGGTCGGGGCTCCAAGGGAGATCAACATGACGAAACTCAAGTCCGCGCTCGTCAAGGGCGCCCTGATCGCGTCCGTCGCCGGTGGGGTTCTCGCCGCCAGCGCCACCGTCGCCTCGGCCGATGTCGCCTGCAACCGCTTTGGCGAATGCTGGCATGTCGGCGCCCGCTACACGACCTATCCCGACACCCTCGGCGTGGTGATCCACGACGACGCCTGGCGGGTCGCGCACCTGCACGGTCGCTACCATTGGCGCGACGATCGCCCCGATGACCATGGCTACTATCTGCATGGCGTCTGGACGCCGTTCTGATTGACCGCCCGTCGAACGGCGGGTCTCTAGTGTCGCCCGTCGCCGCACGGCTTCGACTTTCGGGGCTGGTCGGCGGCGGGCGCGTTTGCGCCTGTCGCTTCAGAGAGCCTCCCCATGCCCGCCGTCATCGCCCGCCTGCTGCCGATCGGCCTGCTGATCGGCTCGAACATCTTCATGACCTTCGCCTGGTACGGACACCTCAGGTTCAAGGATCGGCCGCTGCTGCTGGTGATCGTGATCAGCTGGGGGATTGCGTTCGTCGAATACTGCCTCGCCGTGCCGGCCAATCGCTGGGGCAGCGGGGTCTATTCGGCGGCGGAGCTGAAGGCGATCCAGGAGGTGGTCACCCTTTCGGTCTTCGCGGTCTTTTCCGCGCTCTATCTCGGCCAGAAGATCAGCCTGACCCAGGGCCTGGGCTTCGCCCTGATCGCCGCCGGCGCCTTTTTCGTGTTCCAGGGCGCCGAGGCGGTTCACTAGCCGCGGGCGCGCTGGCGACGGAAATGTGAATTTTGGCGAGCGCTCGCGCTTTTGCCTTGTTCTGGGCCGGACCGGCCTGTCCCGACCCTTGCGGTGGTGGCAAGCTGGCCGCTGAACCAGCTGACAACAAGGTGAACAATGCGGCGGACAACCTCTTTTCTTCGGTCGGGCATGCGGCGGCTTGGGATCGTCGCCCTGGCCGGCCTGGCCTGGATCGCCGTCTCGCCGGCCAGGGCCGCCGACCCCAACGCGCTCTGGCACGTGGTGCACGACCTCTGCGTCCCGGCCATGAAGGTCACCGGCCTGCCGGGGCCCTGCAGCAAGGTCGATCTGGCCGGCGGCTATGCGGTGCTGAAGGATATCCGCGGCGACACCCAGCTCCTGCTCATCCCCACCGACCGCGTCACCGGCATCGAGGATCCGAAACTGCTCGAGCCCGGCTCGCCCAACTACTGGCAGGCGGCCTGGGGCGCCCTGCCGATCTTCGAGACGCGCACCGGCGGCCGGCCGGTGGCGCGTGGGGACGTCGCCCTGGCGATCAACTCGCTCTACGGGCGCACCCAGAACCAGCTGCACATCCATATCGACTGCGTGCGGCCGACCGTGCAGCGGATCCTGGCCGACAACCAGTCGAGGATCGGCGAGCACTGGTCCGACCTGGATGTCCCGCTGACCGGCCATCACTATCGCGTCCGCCGGCTGATGGGCGCCGATTTCGGGACACGCGACCCGTTCAGGCTGCTGGCTGACGCCGATCCCGGCGCCCGCGCCGACATGGGTCGCCAGACCCTGGTAGCGATCGGGATGACGTTCGCCGACGGCCGGCCGGGCTTCATCCTGCTGGACGACCACGCCGGCCTAGCTCCGCTCGACCGTGCGGCGGGCGAGGAGCTGCAGGACCATAGCTGCGCGGTTCTGGGTCCACATCCATGATCGGGTTTCCGAACGGCAAGCGCTCTGCCTGGCAAAGACGGCGGGTCGGCCCGGCCTTCGCGCGGGGCGGCATGATCGCCGCCGCTCATCCGCTGACCGCCGAAACCGGCCTGCAGGTGCTGAAGGCGGGCGGCAATGCGGTAGACGCGGCGGTGGCCGCCGGCCTGACCGCCGCGGTGGTGATGCCGGAGATGTGCGGCCTTGGCGGCGATCTCTTCGCCATCGTCCAGGGGCCGGGCCAGGCCCCGGTGGCCGTGTTGGGCAGCGGCATCGCGCCGCGCGCCGCGACCATCGAACAGATGCGCGCTGCGGGCGACGGGACCAAGATGCCGCTGAACGGGCCGCAGTCCGTCGGCGTTCCCGGCATGGTGGATGCCTATGGCGCGCTGTTGGAGCGGTTCGGGACCCAAGGCTTCGCGACGCTGGCGACGCCGGCCATCGGCCATGCCGAGCATGGCTTCGCGCTGACCGTCCTGGGCGCGGCGGCGATCTCGGCCTTCGCGGCGCTGATCGAGCGCTTTCCGGCGACGGCGGCGGTGCTGATGCCCGATGGTCGCGCGCCACGGGCCGGCGAGGTGCTGCGCCAGGCCGATCTGGCGAGGACGCTGAAGATCATCGCCGCCGAGGGGGCGGAGGTTTTCTATCGCGGCGATCTCGCCGGCCGGATGGCGGCCTTCGTCCAGGGCCTCGGCGGCGCGCTATCGGCCGAGGACCTGGCCGGCCACGCCACGATGATCGAGCCCACGATCGCCACGACCTATCGCGGCTACACCCTCCACCAGACCGGCCTGCCGTCCCAGGGGATGATCCTGCTGGAGGCCCTGAACATCGTCGAGAACGCGCCGGCCGAGGCCCTGGCCGCCGGCGACGCGGGCGCCATCCACACCCTGGTCGAGGCGGCCAAGCTCGCCTATGCCGACCGGCTCGGCTATGCGCGCGATCCGGCCTTCGGGGCGACGCCGCTGGACGTGCTGATGTCCAAACCCTGGGCGGCGCGGCGGTTCGCCGAGATCGATCCGCGCCGTTCGGCCGAGGAGACCCCGGCTGGCGCCATGTCCGACGGCGACACCACCTATCTCTGCGTCGTCGACGGCGACGGGCTGATGGTCTCGCTGATCCAGTCGGTCTCCAGCGCCTTCGGCAGCGGGATCATCGCCGGCGACACCGGGGTGATCCTGAACAACCGGGTCGGGCGCGGCTTTACCCTGGAAGAGGGCCATCCGAACCTGTTCGCGCCCGGCAAGAAGACCATGCACACCTTGAACTGCTGGTCGATGCGGGATGCGGACGGGGTCCCGATCATGGTCGGCGGCACGCCGGGCGGCGATGGCCAGCCGCAGTGGAACCTGCAGATGCTGGCGGCTCTGATCGACGCCGGCCTCGACGTGCAGGCGGCGACCGAGCAGCCACGCTGGAGCCTGTGGCCCGGCACCGATCCAGAGCACCGGCCGAACGCCTTTCGGCTGGAGATGGAGACGCGGGAGGCGCCCGAGACCCGCGCGGCCCTTGAGGCGCTCGGCCATCGCCTGCACCCGATGGGCGGGTGGGGCGCCGGCGGCGCGGCGCAGGTCATCGTCCGCGATCCGGCGACCGGCGTGCTGGCCGGCGGCTCCGATCCGCGCGCCGAAGGCATGGCGCTGGGCTTTTAAGGCTCCAAACCCCGTTCATCCCCGCGGAGGCGGGGCAGGCTCTTTATTCTGTACGTGCGGCGAAGCCGCGAGACCAAAGATTCACCACGAAGGGCACAAAGCACACGAAGGACACCAATGGATCAGCGCTGACCTTTCTGGCACTCCATTTCTCTTCTTCGTGTGCTTTGTGTTCTTCGTGTCAAAAAACCTGGGTCCCCCGGGCGGGGATAGGCGGATTTAATCTGGTAGACTCCGAATGACTCGCACGGATGTCCTGATTGTCGGCGCCGGCCCGACCGGGCTGGTGCTGGCACTGTGGCTGGCCAGGCAAGGCGTCAGGGCGCGCATCATCGACAAGACCACCGAGCCGGGGACCACCTCGCGGGCGCTGGCGGTTCAGGCCCGCACCCTGGAGCTCTATAGGCAGCTCGATCTGACCGACGAAGTGATCCGGCGCGGCCACCAGACCCCGGCGGTCAATCTGTGGGTCAAGGGCAGGAAGGCGGCGCGCCTGCCGTTCGAGACCGTCGGCGTCGGCCTGACCCCCTATCCCTTCCTGCACGTCTTTCCGCAGGATCAGCACGAGCGGCTGCTGATCCAGCGGCTGGAAACCTTCGGGGTCCAGGTCGAGCGGCGCACCGAACTGGTCGGTTACGACGACGCCGGCGATCGCATCGTCGCGCGGCTGCGCGGGCCCGATGGCGCCGAAGAGGTCTTCGAGGCGAGCTATATCGCCGGCTGCGACGGCGCCCGCTCGCTGGTGCGCGAGACCATGGGTACGGGATTTCCAGGCGGCGCCTACCGGCAGGTCTTCTATGTCGCCGACGTCGAGGCGGGCGGAGAGCCCATCGACGGCGAACTGCACATCGACCTGGACGAGGCCGACTTCCTGGCCATCTTCCCCCTGGCCGGCGAAGGCCGCGCGAGACTGGTCGGAACGGTGCGCGACGAGCGCGCCGACCATGCCGAGTCGCTGAAATTCGAGGATGTCAGCGACCGCGCTATCCAGAATCTAAAGCTGGAAGTGCGCAAGGTGAACTGGTTTTCGACCTATCGCGTGCATCACCGGGTGACCGACCACTTCCGGGACGGCCGCGCCTTCCTGGCCGGCGACGCGGCGCATATTCACAGCCCCGCGGGCGGCCAGGGCATGAACACCGGCATCGGCGACGCCATCAACCTGGCCTGGAAGCTGGCGGCGGTGGTCGCCGGCCAGGCGCCGGACAGCCTGCTCGACAGCTACGAGGCCGAGCGGATCGGCTTCGCGCGGCGGCTGGTGGCCACCACCGACCGGGCGTTCAGCTTCGCCACCGCCGACGGACCGGTCGCCGACATCCTGCGCACCCGCATAGCGCCGGTGGTGCTGTCGGGGGCGGTGCACGTCGAGGCGGTGCGGGAGTTCATGTTTCGGGCGGTCAGCCAGATCATGCTGAACTACCGCGACGGCCCGCTCAGCGCCGGCAAGGCCGGCCCCGTACACGGCGGCGATCGCCTGCCGTGGGTTTCGGTCGAGGGCGAGGACAATTTCGCTCCGCTGGCGGCCATGGTCTGGCAGGTCCACGTCTACGGATCGGCCAACGAGGACCTGGTGCGGTACTGCGCCGACAACGGCCTTGTGCTGCACGTGTTCGACTGGCGCGCGGAGCACGCGGCTGCCGGCCTGACGCGGGGCGC
>DASQSO010000064.1:0-2096 GCA_035642335.1 Caulobacteraceae bacterium | reverse complement strand
CTTCACCAAGTCGATCTCGCCGTATCCGTTCTCCGCGACCTGATCCTCAAACCCACCGTCATCCCCCGCTGGAGCGAAGCGGAATGCGGGGGGACCCATAAACACTGATCAGAGTCGGTGATCATGGGTGGCCCGAACAAGTCGGACCATGACGGATGGGGGGCGGTTTGGGAGCTATTCAGCCGCGGCCGTTTTCCACTCCTCCGGAACCGGCCTCGCGCGCTGGTTGGCCATCAGGCCGGCGCGGCGGGCCTGTTCCTCGGGCGTGACCGTCGCCGGGTCCTCACGGAATTCAGGCCCTAGCGCCATGGCCTTCTGCACCGCCGGCCGCGCTTCCATGGCCGCCAGCCAGCGCTTCACATTGGGGAATTCCTCGATGTCGAGGCCGCGCATCTTCCAGCCGACGCTCCAGGGATAGCAGATCATGTCGGCGATGGTGTATTCGCCGGCGGCCAGCCATTCCTTGTCGTGCAGGCCGAGGTTCATGACCCCGAACAGGCGGTGGGCCTCATTGTCGAAGCGGCGGACGGCGTAGCTCAGGTCGCCGTTTTCCGCGTTCATGGCGGCGCGGCGAAAATGCCCCTGTTCGCCCAGCTTGGCGCCCTGGTTGCCGGTCTGCCACAGCACCCACTGAGCGACCTCGTACTTCTTGTGCGTTTCCCGCGGCCAGAACTTTCCGGCTTTCTCGGCCAGATACATCATGATCGCGCCGGATTCGAAGATGGACAGCGGCGCTCCGCCGCCCATCGGCTGGTCATCGACCATCGCGGGCATGCGGTTGTTCGGCGCGATCTTCAGGTAGCCGGCGGTGAACTGGTCGCCCTTGCCGATGTGCACCGGCGTGATCTTGTAGGGCAGGCCGCATTCCTCGAGCAGGATGATGACCTTCTTGCCGTTGCCGGTGGGCCAGAAATAGACGTCGATCATAGGGTCTCTCCCAATGTCTCAGGCGACCGGCGCCGATGCGCGGTCGCGACCAATAGCCGGCCCCAGACTACGACTAGCGGCGGCGGCGGGCAAAGACGATGTGCCTCTTGCCCCATCGGCGGCGCGGGGTGCTGAATAGAGGTGGACGGCCGCGAAAGAACGACGTCTGGATTTGATAGGGCCCGGAAAGGACATTCCCATGCATGAAGTGACCGTAGGCGAGGACGTGCCGCTGAGCGCCGACGCCGTCTGGAGCGTCATCGGCGACTTCTCCGGCATCCGCAAATGGGCGACCGCCGTCGAGGGCGAGAGCACCGAACAGACCTCCGAGGGCAAGGTGCGCACCCTCAATATGCCGGGCGGGCGGACGGTGCGCGAGCTGCTGGCCGACGAGGGCGAGCACTTCTACACCTACACGCTCGATCGTCCGGACATGAAGGCCTACTTCTCGACGGTTTCCGTGCGGCCGAAGGGCGCCGATTCCTCCCGCATAGAACTGGTGGTCAAGTTCGAGCCGAAGGACGCGGACAAGCTCGAGGAGACCCGCGACCAGATGGGCCGCTTCTGCGGCGGCAACCTGAAGGCGATGCGTCGAGCGTTGGGGTTGCCGAAGCCGGAGTAGCCGGCGGCTCTAAGGCGCCAGATGGGTCAGCAGATCGCCCAGCCGCTCCAGCCTGTGGCCCGGCAGGTCGTCCGCCGCCGCGAACGCGCCGGTGCGCACCCAGAAGGCGGTAAGTCCCGCGTCGCGGGCGTCGCGGACGTCCAGGTCCAGATGGTCGCCGACGAACCAAGTCTCCTGGGCGGCGCAGCCGAGGTCGGCGAGGGCGC
Source organism: Caulobacteraceae bacterium (assembly GCA_035642335.1). GTDB lineage: Bacteria > Pseudomonadota > Alphaproteobacteria > Caulobacterales > Caulobacteraceae > Poindextera. The sequence continues at coordinate 341 of DASQSO010000064.1, read as the reverse complement.
GCCGGAAGATGGCGGCGTCGGGTTTGCGCAAACCCACCTCGCTAGAGATGACAATCGCCGACATGAACCGCTCCAGGCCGAGGGTGGCGATCTTGGCGCGCTGCATGGCCGCGCCGCCATTGGTCACCACGCCCATGCGGATACCGCGGCGTTGCAGCTCGCCGAGCACGGTCTCCACATCGTCGAACGCCGTCGCCGCCTCGCCGAACCGCTGGTTCCAGTGATCGAACAGCGCAACCGGGCTGGCGGAATCTCGCCAGGGCAGGGCGGCGAAGAACGCCTCGGCCTGGACGAGGGTCCCGAAGTCGTCGCAGGCGATCAGCGTCCCGTGGATGGCCTCG
>DASQSO010000063.1:0-2597 GCA_035642335.1 Caulobacteraceae bacterium | reverse complement strand
CCGGGCGCCATGGGCGTTTCGGCCGTCGGCGGCGATCTTGTGCAACAGTTCGCCGGGCTCTGGCGCGCCGCGCCCCACGCCAACCCCTACGCCGTGGCCATCGCCAGCGGCGTGCTGGCGCTGACCGCCATAGCCCACCTGGTCGATGCGCGAATCCCCGGCGCGCTCATCGGGATGGCGCTGGCCACCTGGGCGGTCGTGGCCCTGGGCCTGGAGGCGCACGGGGTCCAGGTGCTGGGCGCGATCCAGGGCGGCCTGCCGATGCTCTCCCCGCCGGCGATCGGCATCGGCCAACTGCTGAAACTCCTGCCGCTGGCGCTGCTGATCGCGCTGGTGGCCATGGTGCAGACCGGGGCGACCTCGCGCGCCTTCCCCTCCGATCCGCGCGAGCCGCCGGACGTCAACGGCGACTATGTCGGCCTGGGCGCCGGCAACCTGATGGCCGGTCTCTTCGGCGGCTTTCCGGTCGACGCCAGCCCGCCACGCACCGGCATCGTCTCCGAGAGCGGCGGGCGCTCGCAGCTGGCGGGGCTCGCCGCCGCCGCGGTGATCGTGCTGCTGCTGATGGTCGGGACCGGGCTTCTGACCCACGTGCCGCACGCGGCCCTGGCCGGGGTCCTGCTGTTCGTCGCCGCGCGCATCGTCCGGGTCAAGGAGATGCGGGCCGTCATCGCCGCCAGCCCGGCGGAGTTCATGCTGATCCTGGGCACGACCGCGGCCATCGTGGCGCTGCCGATCGAGACCGGCGTCGCCATCGGCATCGGGCTCTCGCTGCTGCACGGCATGTGGTCGAGCGTGCACCCGCGCAGCTATCAGATGCACCGCGTGGCCGGCACCACCGTCTGGTGGCCGACGACGCCGACCTCCAGGGGCGAGACGCTCACCGGCGTCGTGGTGATCGGATTCCAGGCCCCGCTGTCCTTTCTCAACGCCGATCAGTTTCGCCGCGCCATGCTGGCCGCCATGCAGCCGGGGTCAGGCGCGGTGAAGCTCCTGGTGCTGGAGGCGACCGGCATCATCGACATCGACTTCACCGCCGCCGAGGTGGTCAAGGACGTGTTCGCCCGAGCCCGCGAGGCCGGCGTCATTTTCGCCATCGCCCGCCTCGAGGCCTACGACGCGCAAGGGGCGTTCGAACGGCTCGGCCTTCGCCAGGCCCTTGGCGACAACCGGCTGTTCAACAGCGTCAACGACGCGGTCGAGGCCCTCGCGCCGGACGCCAAACCGGCGCCGGCTTAGCCCGCCGCCGCGGCGGCTTTTTCCGCGGCCTTGCGGATAAGTTCGCGGCGTTCGGCGAGGCCGCGGTGCAGTTCGACCAGGACGCGGGCGGCGTGCTCGTTCTTTTGGATCGCCGCCCAGTAGGCCGCGACCTTGGGCTGGCCGGGAATCGGGTCCTCCACGTCCGCCGTCGGCATAACGTTCTCGATCAGGAAGAGGGCGGGGACCAGGGTGCAGTCGGCGATGGTCAGCCGACCCCGCACCGCGAACCCGTCTGTACCGATATAGTGCTCCAGCGCCTTGACGCCGCGGATCACCTGACCGGCGAGCAGGTCGCGGACGCCGTCGTTGCGGGTCGAGCGGCGGGTCTGACCGCCGAGCAGGAACATGTTGTTCATCAGGTAGATGTCGGCCAGGCGCGAGACGGTGCGGATCTCGGCGGTCTCGCGCGCAGTCGAGCCCAATAGCCGCGGCTCCGGATAAATCTCCTCGAGATATTCCGCGATCACCTCGGATTCCGGGATGATGTCGCCGTCCGGCAGCTCAAGGGCCGGGATGCGGCCGATCGGCGAGGTCTTCCACCATTCCGGCGTCCCAAACCCGCCGGGCCGCTCCAGAGTGATGCCTTCGATGCCCTTGGCGTAGATCTGCATCCGCACTTTGGCCGAGTAGGGGCTGAGATCGCCGGAATAGAGCTTCATCTGGAACGCCTCTCTTTGGTTTTGTCGCAACTGTGCGCCGGCGGTTTTCAGCCGGCAAGGGCGGAGAGGGCTCGGTCGCGGCGGCTGACGACGGAGCGGTAGAGGACGATTTCGTCGGACATGGCGGGCTTGCTCAGATCCGCAGGCTCATATGGACGGTGATCCCGCCCATGAAGTTTCCCCGGCGATCGATACGGTAGCCGCTCGCCTCATAGAGCCGGATATTGGCCTCGAACGCGGCGTTGGTCAGCAGGCGAAGTTCATCGAGGCCGAGAGCGCGGGCCTTGTCCTCCGCATGGGCCAGCAGAGCCCGGCCGAACCCTCGGCCCTGGCTTTGCGGACGCACCGCGATGTTCTCGATGAACAGGTGGTTGGAATGGGCGATGGTCTCGATCAGCCCGACCAGATCGTCGTCATCGTACAAAAGCTCGATGGCGTGCTCGCGGACGGCCGCGTCATAGTCGGCCTGCATCGGCGTGGGCTCGCGCCCGATCAGCGGGACCCATTTCGCGTAGGCGGCGCGGACCAGGGTGGTGATTGTGGGAACGTCGGCTAGGATCGCCGCGCGCAGATGCATCAGCCGGCCCGCCGCTCGGCGATCTCATGCACACTGCCGCCGGGCGCCTCGAAGGCCGCGTAGCGGATGCCGCTCAAGGCGTTCTCCGCCGGCCTGGCGTG
>DASQSO010000062.1:0-3923 GCA_035642335.1 Caulobacteraceae bacterium | reverse complement strand
GTCGCCGCGCCGGTGCTGGACGCCTTCATCGACGCCGAATTGGCGCGGTATGGGCTGTCTGAGGATCGCCTCGCCCTGGTCGGCTTCAGCCAGGGAACCATGATGGCCCTGCACGTCGGCCCGCGACGCGAAAAGCAGCTGGCGGGCGTCGTCGGCTATTCCGGCGCGCTGGTCGATCCGAACATGGACGACATCCGCACCCGTCCGCCAATCCTGCTGGTGCATGGCGACGCCGATCCGATGGTTCCGGTGACGGCCTTCTACGCGGCTCGCGATGCGCTGCAGCGGCAGGGTTTCGAGGTCGCCAGCCACGTCTCGCCCGGTCTCGGCCACTCGATCGACATGCCCGGCCTGATGCTGGGCCAGCAGTTCCTGAGCGAGGTCCTGGCCTAGAGCCGGATCGAGGTCACGCCGAACACGATCAGGCAGAGAATCAGCACCAGCACGGCCGACAGCACGATCAGGATCGGCACGAAGACCAGCAGCCGCTTCCAGATCGGCCACGGCGCGGTCCGCGCATCGAAGTCCTTGGCCGCGTCAAGCAGCCTTTGTGGCAGGGTCGGGGTGGTCGCCAAGCGTCCTGGTCCTTGTTCCGTTCAGTTCAGTTCTAGGCCGCGGCGTCCACCCGCCGCGGCTCGTAGCTGAGGATGGGCGATAGCCAGCGTTCGGCCAGGGCCATATCCCAGCCCTTGCGCCGCGCATAGTCCTCCACCTGATCGCGGTCGATCTTGCCGACGCCGAAGTAATGCGCCTGCGGGTTGGCGAAGTAGAGGCCGGAGACCGAGGCCGCCGGGGTCATGGCGAAGCTCTCGGTCAGCGCCATGCCGGCGTTCGCCTCCGCGTCGAGCAGGCGGAACAGCGTCGCCTTTTCCGTGTGGTCCGGCTGCGACGGATAGCCGGGCGCCGGCCGGATGCCGCGGAACTTCTCGGCGATCATGAAGTCGAGGTCGAAAGGCTCGCCCGGAACGAACCCCCAAAGTTCGGTGCGAACCCTATAGTGCAGCGCCTCGGCGAAGGCCTCCGCCAGTCGATCGGAGAGGGCGGCGGCGAGGATCGCCGAATAGTCGTCGCCAGCGTCCTTGTATCGCTTGGCGATCACTGGTTCGCCGTGGCCGGCCGTGACCGCGAAACCGCCCATATAATCGGCGCCTGAGCCGATGGGGGCGACGAAGTCGGCCATGGCGAGATTCGACCGCCCTTCCGACTTGGCCATCTGCTGACGGAGGGTGAAAAGCCTGGCCAACTCTACCGAGCGACTCTCATCCGTATAGAGAACGATGTCGTCCCCGTCAGAGTTCGCGGGCCAGAAGCCGACGACGCCACGCGCCTCAAACCAGCGTTCAGCGATAATTTTGTCCAGCATGACCCGAGCGTCAGTGTACAGATCTCTCGCGGCCTCGCCGACTACCTCATCGTCCAGGATGTCCGGAAAACGCCCAACCAGTTCCCAACTGGCGAAGAACGGCGACCAATCTATGAACCGCTCGAGCTCTCCCAGGCCATAGGCGTCGAAGGCGCGGGTTCCGATGAAACTCGGCTTTGGCGGGCTGTAGTTCTTCCAATCGATCGCGAACCGGCTCGCCCGCGCGGTCGCCAGCGGCGTGCGTGTCTTGGCTTCCTGGCCGCGGGTGAACTGTTCGCGGATGCGGACATATTCGCCTCGGGTCTCGGCCTGGATGCGATCCTTCTCGCCGGGCGACAACAAGCCGGAGACGACGCCGACGGCGCGGCTGGCGTCGGTGACGTAGGTGGTCGAGCCGGCGTGGTAGGCCGGTTCGATGCGAACAGCGGTGTGGGTGCGGCTGGTGGTGGCGCCGCCGATCAGCAACGGAATGGAAAAACCGCGACGCTGCATCTCGCCGGCAACGAACACCATCTCGTCCAGCGACGGGGTGATCAGGCCGGAGAGGCCGACAATGTCCACCTTCTGGGCGATGGCCTCGTCCAATATGCGGTCGGCTGGCACCATGACGCCCAGGTCGATCACGTCATAGTTGTTACACTGAAGAACCACGCCGACGATGTTCTTGCCGATGTCGTGGACGTCGCCCTTGACCGTCGCCATCAGTATCTTGCCGGCCGCCTCGCGCGGCGCGCCGTCCTTTTCCGCCTCCATGAATGGCAGGAGCCAGGCCACCGCCTGCTTCATCACCCGCGCCGACTTGACCACCTGAGGCAGGAACATCCGTCCCGAGCCAAACAGGTCGCCGACGACGTTCATGCCGTCCATCAGCGGGCCTTCGATGACGTGCAGCGGCCGCTCGACGGTCAGCCGCGCCTCCTCGGTGTCGGCGTTGATATATTCGGTGATGCCGTGGACCAGGGCATGTTTCAGCCGCTCAGTGACCGGTTCATTGCGCCAGGCCAGGGTGACCGCTTCCGGGCGCTTGTCCGCCTTGCTGTAGCGCGGCGCCATCTCCACCAGCCGCTCGGTGGGGTTTTGGTTGTGCTTCGGCCGGCGGTTAAGGATCACGTCCTCGACCGCCTCGCGCAGTTCCGGCTCGATGTCGTCGTAAAGCGGCAACTCGCCGGCGTTGACGATGCCCATGTCCATGCCGGCGGCGACGGCGTGGTAGAGGAAGACCGAGTGGATCGCCCGCCGCACCGGCTCGTTGCCGCGGAAGCTGAACGACACGTTCGACACCCCGCCGGACACCCGCGCGCCCGGCAGGGTCTGCTTGATGACCTTCGTGGCGTCGATGAAGTCGACGGCGTAGTTGTCGTGTTCTTCCATCCCCGTGGCGATGGCGAAGATATTGGGGTCGAAGATGATGTCCTCGGCAGGAAATCCGATTTCTTCCGTCAAAAGACTATAGGCGCGGGTGCAGATGGACACTTTGCGCTCGGTGGTGTCAGCCTGGCCCTGTTCGTCGAAGGCCATGACCACGACGGCGGCGCCATAACGCTGGCACTGGCGGGCCTGGGCCAGGAATTTCTCTTCGCCCTCCTTCATGCTGATGGAGTTGACGATCGCCTTGCCCTGCACGCATTTCAGGCCGGCCTCGATCACCTCCCACTTGGAGGAATCGACCATGATCGGCACGCGGGCGATGTCGGGCTCAGAGGCGATCAGGTTGAGGTAGGTGGTCATGGCCTGCTTGGAATCCAGCAGGCCCTCGTCCATGTTGACGTCCAGCACCTGGGCGCCGGCTTCGACCTGCTGACGCGCAACGGCCAGTGCCGACGTGTAATCGCCCTCGACGATCAGACGCTTGAACCTGGCTGAACCGGTAATATTGGTCCGTTCGCCGATATTTACAAAAAGCGGGCGCATCAGGCGAGCTCGAACGGCTCCAAGCCAGCGAGGCGCAGCGACTTTGAGCGCTCGGGAATGGAGCGCGGCGGCTTGCCAGCCGCGGCCTTTGCGACCTCGCGGATATGCTCGGGCGTGGTGCCACAACAGCCGCCGAGGATGTTGACGATGCCGCTGTCGGCCCATTCCGACAACATTCCGCCGGTGTGCTCGGGCGTCTCGTCATACTCGCCGAAGGCGTTGGGCAGGCCGGCGTTGGGATAGGCGGCGACCAGGGTGTCGGCGATCCGCGACAGCTCGGCGATATGCGGCCGCATCAGTTCGGCGCCCAGTGCGCAGTTCAGCCCCACCGCGAACGGCCGGGCATGGCGAATGGAGTTCCAGAACGCCTCAACGGTCTGGCCGGACAAGGTTCGCCCCGACCGGTCGGTGATGGTGCCGGAGATCCAGATCGGCAGCCGCTCCAGGCCGTCGTCCTCCAGATCCAGTATGGCCTTGATCGCCGCCTTGGCGTTCAGGGTGTCGAAGATGGTCTCGACCAGGAAGAGATCGACCCCGCCTTCGTGCAGGGCGAGCACTTGTTCGCGATAGGCGGCGTAGACCTCATCGTAGGTCACCGCCCGCGCGCCGGGGTCCTCGACCTTGGACGACATCGAAAGGGTCCGATTCA
>DASQSO010000061.1:0-11516 GCA_035642335.1 Caulobacteraceae bacterium | reverse complement strand
CCGCTCCACCTTTATCCGCCTACGCGGCGGCGATTTCCAAGCCGGTCAGACCCTCATGGAACCCGGCGTCCGGCTGGACCCCTGGCGCATAGGCCTCGCCGCCGCCGCCGGCCGCGCCGGCCTGAAGGTGGCCAAGGCTGTCGATGTCGTCCTGCTCTCCACCGGCGAGGAGATCGTGCCGCCGGGCGGATCGCCGGGTCCCGACCAGATCTTCGACGCCGGCGGCCCGATGCTGTCGCTGCTGATCGCCCGATGGGGGGGCGGGCGTGTGCGCGTGGTCCGCGCCGGCGATGACGAGGCGGCGATCGCCGCGGCGGTCGAGGGTGCGGCTGAAGCGCTCATTGTCACCCTGGGCGGCGCCTCCGTCGGCGACCACGACCTGGTCAAGCCGGCGCTGGCGCGGCTCGGCCTGGAGCTCAGCGTCGAGACGGTGCGGGTGCGGCCGGGCAAGCCGACCTGGTTCGGGATCTTGAGCGACGGCCGCCGCGTGCTCGGCCTGCCCGGCAACCCTGCCTCGGCGCTGGTCTGCGGCGAACTCTTCCTGCGTCCGCTGCTGGTGGCCATGCAGGGGGGCGAGCCTGGCCCGACCCTGGCCAGCGCGCGGCTGAAAAGCCCCATGCCGGCCAACAGCGGGCGCGAGCACTGGGCCCGCGCGCGCCTCACCTCGGCCGAGGGGGCGCTCTGGGCCGAGCCGATGGGCGATCAGGACTCTTCGCTGGTCAAGGTCTTCGCCGAGTCCGAGGCGCTCATCCGGCGCGGGATCGGCGCGCCGGCCGGCGCGGTTGGCGACCTGGTCGATGTGCTGGTGCTCGACCGGCTGTAGCCGGCCGCCTTTTCCGCGACGATCTCGCCGATCACCGAGACGGCCACCTCCCAGGGCGCCTTGCCGCCCAGGTCGAGCCCGATCGGGGCGCGCAGCCGCGCCAGCTGCTCGTCGGTGACGCCGGCGGCGGAAAGCCGCGAGAACCGCTCCGGCAGCCGCCGCTTGGCGCCCAGGACGCCGATATAGAAGGCCGACGAGGGCAGGGCGGCCAGCAGGGCGTCCTGGTCGGTGTCCCAGTCATGGGTAGCCACGGCGATGGAGGTCCAGGGGTCGATCCCCACGTCGGCGAAGGCCTCGGCCGGCTCGGCGCGGCTGTAAACGACGCCGGCCAGCGGCGGCGGCTCCATGGGACCCTTGGGACGGATCAGGGTGGTCTCGAACCCGGCCTGGGCGCCCAGGGCGGCGATGGCGAGGGCGGTGGGGTCGGCGCCGACGACCGCCAGCCGAGGCTTGGGCTCATGCAGCCGCGCGACCAGAAAGGGCTCTTCCGACGCCAGGCAAAGCCCGTGGATGGTGAGCGATCCCGCCTCGACGCCGCGCTCGCGGCCGTCCGTGCTCCAGACCGCCGGACGGCGCTCGTCCATCAGGGCCAGCAGTCGCGCCGCCGCCGCGTCGTCGGGCGCGACCCGTTCGACCAGGATCTCGATCCTCGCCCCACAGAGCAGTTGGATGTCCGGCCACGGGCCGCCTTCGCCATAGACCAGCCGCCGAGGCTCGCCGTCGGCCAGGGTCTCGGCCGCGTGGATCGCCACATCGCCCTCGACGCAGCCGCCGGAGAGGAAACCCGCCACCAGCCCATCGGCGAACACCATCTGAGTCCCTGGCGGCCGTGGGCCGCCGCCCTCGACCTTGTAAAGCGTGACCAGCGCCGCGGCGCGGCCGGCGTCGAGCGCGCGCCGCAGCGCCGGTCGCACGTCTTCGTCCAGGCCGAACAACGGCCACTCGGGAAGTTCGAACTCCATGGGTTTCGAGGTTGGACCCAGGCGAAGCGGCGTCAAGTTTTTCAGATGTGATTAACCCCGATCAATTCCGCTTCATTAATCGTTTGGGGTCATGTTCGAGCTCCGGTCAGGGCCAATAAGCCGCCGGCGGGGTTCTTCGTGAGCATATCGCTTTCAAAGCTGGGCTTCGGCGCCGCGCAGTTTCGCCTTGGCGGTTCGGCGATCGCGCGCGGCCGTTCGCCAGAGGCGGAAATCGGCGAAATCCTTAACCTTGCCGCCCGTTCGGGTTTAACCGTGTTCGACACCTCGAACGTCTCGACCTATGCCGACGAGGTGATCGGCGAGCAACTTTCCAGGCCCTGCCGCTTTCGCGTGGTGCTGAAGACCGGTCGCGCCGACCGGGGCCCCGACCATATCGAGGCCGAGGCCCGGGCCTCGCTGCGGCGGTTGAGGTTGGAACGCGTCGACGCCATCATCGTCCAGGCCGCCGGCGACCTTTTCGGGCCGCACGGTCCGGAGCTGTGGGCGCGGCTGCTCAAGCTGCGCGACGAAGGCCTGTTCGAATATGTCGGGGTCTCGGTCTTCGCCTCCGACGACCCGCTTGGCGTGGTCAAGCGCTTCAAGCCCGACATCGTCCAGGCGCCCGCCAGCCTGCTGGACCAGCGCCTGCTGGTCGACGGCACCCTGGCCACCCTGGCCGAATGGGGGGTGGAGGTGCAGCTGCGCTCGATCTTCCTGCAGGGCATCCTCTTCCTGCCGCCCGATCGCGTGCCCGGTCCACTGAAGGGCGCGGCGTCCAGGCTGTCGCGGGTGCGCCGGATGATCGCCGAGGGCCGTTCCGACCCGCTGCAGGCGGCCCTGGGCTTCGCGCTCTCGCGCGCCGAGGCCTCTTCGGTGGTCGTCAGCATCACCAGCGCCGCCGAGCTGCAGGCGATCATCGCCGCAGCGCTCAGCCCGCCGCCGGACCTGGACTGGGACGACATGGCTCTTGACGATCCGGGGGTTCTCGACCCGGACAGCTGGGCCGCCGCCTAGGCTTTCGCCCCTAAAGACCTCTCGGCGACCGCCGCGCTCAGGCAGGTCGGGCAGAGACAGTCGACTCCGAAGGCGGGCTCCAGCGGCGGCAGGCTCTCGCACCAGCATCCGGGACCGTCCGCGGCCGTTCCCGGGCCGCAGCCGAAGAGTCGGCCGCAAGCCGAGCAGATCTTTTCAACGGGCACGGGCGACGGCTCGCGGCGTCGGCGCGGGCAAGCCTGGAGTATCGATGCGCCGATAGGCCTCGGCGGGTCCGGCCCAGGCAAAGCGGTCCGGACGGATCAGGTGGGCCAGCAACTCGGCGCCATCGATCGCCCGAGGTCCCGGCCGGGCGAAATAGCTGTTGGCGTCGACCCCATAGACGCGGCCGTCGCGCGCGGCCGGCAGGTCGTGAAATCCCGGCCGGCCGAACAACTCGGGCATGCGCTGGAGCGCCGCTTCCAGGTCGTAGCCGCAGGGCATGACCACCAGCACCTCCGGCGCCCAGGCCAGGACCTCGTCCCAGCCGATGCGCACGGAATCGGCCCCCAGCCGGCCAAGCGCGTCCTCGCCGCCGGCGATGCGGACCATCTCGGGGACCCAATGGCCGCTGCAATAGACCGGGTCCAGCCACTCCATGCAGAAGACCCTCGGCCGCGGCGCGATCGAGCGCGTGGCGGCTTCGAGGGCGCTCAACCGCGCGCGGCCTTCGGCGATCAGCCGCTCGGCTCGGGCCGGCCGCCCGGTCGCCCGGCCCAGATCGCGAAGGTTCTCGTCGATCTCGGCCAGCGAGCGGGGCGTCATCCAGAGGATTTCCGGGGTCCTGCTCAGGGTTCGCAGCAGTTCGGCGATCTCGGTCCCCGAGGGCGCGCAGACGTCGCAGAGGCTCTGGGTGATGATCAGGTCCGGCGACAGCCGCTCGATGAGCGCCGTGTCCAGTTCGTAGAGGCCCAGCCCGTCGCGCAGCCGCGCGCTGACGGCCACATCGATTTCGCGCTGGGTCATGGTCTCAAGGGCCAGGGCGTTGCGCACGACCGCCGGCTTGGATTTCGCCTCGGCGGGATGGTCGCATTCGTGGGTCACGCCCACCAACCGGTCGCCGAGGCCGAGCGCGCAGACCATCTCGCTGGCGGACGGCAGCAGCGAGACGATGCGGCGGGCGGAGCGCATCTGGACTTCAGGCCGAAGCCGGCTGCGCCGCCGGCGCCTCGCGCAGGACCGGCGCCAGACGCTCGGCCAGGGCGAAACCGCCGAACAGCGCCGCGGAGAAGAAGATGTCGCCAGCCACGCTGTTCTGGAAGAAGGGAATCGCGGCCGTGTAGCAGGCGAGCAGGCCTTCCAGGCTACGCGGATACAGGGTCCCGAACGCCCAGACCGCGAAATTGGTCACGGCGAAAAAGAGAATGGAGCTGGCGAGCGCGACGGTCGCCACCCGCAGCGGCGAGCGGTTGCTTCGCAGCAGCCAGCCCAGGCAGACGCTGAGCGCCATGGCGGCGTAGACGATCTCCATGTGGGCGTAGAGACCCAGCACCAGATCGCTGAGGAAGAGCGCCGCCAAGGGCGCGAGGAAACCCGCGGCGCGGTTGGTCAGATAGGCGCCGCCGAACAGGCTCATGGCGGCGATCGGCGAAAAGTTCGCCGGGTGCGGCGCCAGCCGCAATGCCGCGGCGGCAACGATCAAGGCGACGAGCAGCGTCGGTCTGAGCTTCAACATGGGCTGGTCCTCCGCGGGCATCTTACGCCACTGGGGTGAGGTCGCAAAAACAGAAACGCTCGCGGACGACCCGCTCGCCGATGGAAATATCGAGGCGAGACGCGAAATTGGGGCCGTCGAAGACGAAGGTGTGGAACTCGCCGTTCTCGCCACAAGGATCGATGCCCGCCGGCAGATCGTAGAGCAGTTCGGCGTCGATCGCCCTGCCGGCGAACGAGGCGTCGAGAACGGAGAGGTCGACGCAGACGATCACCGCCTCGAAGCCCTCGGCGATGAAGTCCTCGATGAAGGCGCGGGTGTCGCGGCCCCAGACGGGGTAGAGGGCGCGCATGCCGTTCTTGGCCATCATCCGGTCGCGATAGGCGCGGATGTCGGCCAGATAGAGATCGCCGAAGGCCACGGTTTCGACGCCGCGGGCGCGCTGGGTCGCCAGGGCCCGCGCCACCGCGGCCTCATAGTCGTCGTTGCTCGCGCCGGCTGGGATGAACACCTCGTGCAGCGGCAGGCCCAGGGCCCGAGCCTGCCGCGCCAGGAGTTCGCGGCGCACCCCGTGCATGCTGATGCGGCCGTAGTCGCGGGTGACCGTGGTCAAGAGGCCGGCGACCTCGTAGTCGCCCGACCGCTGCAGGTCGTGCAGGGCCACGCAGCTGTCCTTGCCGCCGCTCCAGGACATCAGCACCGGGGTCATGCCGCATCCTAGTCCTTCACCTTGACGCCGAGATAGAAGGCGCGCCCCGGTTCGCCATAACCGAACACCTCCTCATAGTGAGTATCGGCGATGTTCTCGATACGCGCGGTCAGCCGCACGTGGTCGTTCAGCGCATAGCCGCCGGCCAGGTTGGCGACGATGAAGCCCGGCCGGATCGTGTTGGAGCTGTCCAGGTTCAGGTCGAGGTCGTTGTCCTCGCCCCGCACCGTAAAAGCCGCATCGAACTTTCCGTGGGTCCAGAACAGGCTTGCCGAGCCGGTGTTCAGGGGCACCCGCAACAGCCGCACGCCGTTGGCGGCATCGACCGCATCGACATAGCCGTAGGAGGCTTCCAGGCGGAAGCCGTAGTCGAGCCGCACGTCGGCCTGGGCCTCGACTCCCTGGGTGCGGGTGCGGGCGATGTTGATGTAGTGGCCGCTGGCGGCGAACTCGATCTGGTCGGTGATGTCCAGGTGGTAGGCGGTGGCCTTCAGCGACACGCGGCCGTCCGCCGAACGCCAGCCGAGTCCGCCATCATAGCCCTGGGCGTGTTCGGGCTGCAGCTGCACGCGCGGGCTGAAGCAGAAGTCGCAAACCGTCTCGCTGATGGTCGGGGTCTTGAAACCCTGATTGAACGAGCCCTGAACGCTGAACCCGTAGGGCAGGTCGTAGTTGGCGCCGGCGCGGAAAGTGCTTTGGGCCTTGAACGTGTCCGGCGCGTCGTAGCGGACGCTGGCCGTGGCCGTCAGCGGCGCGATCGGGTGTAGCTGGGCGACGCCGAATCCCGAGGTGGCGTCCAGGTCGAAGCGCTGGCCGGTCGATATGCTGGCGTTGGTGTTCTCCCGCTCGGCTCCGGCGACGAAGGAGAGCAGGTCGGTTGGCGTCCCCTTGGCTACGGTCCAGCGATAGACCTGGTCGTTGGCGTCGAAGCCGGAGACGCCGGACTCGCCGTGGTCGCCGAGCTCGATATGGTAGTCGCTGACGCTGATATCGTTCTTCAGGCCCCAGGGGCCGGCGATGCGAGCGCGGCCGAAAGCCTCGACGCTGTCGCTCTCGGCGACGTCGTTGGTGTCGGTCAGCACGAAGTTTGGTGGCGGGAAGCCGTCGATATCCGTGTCCGCGTGGTTGTAGCGAACCTGGGCGTCGAACCCGACGGCGTCATTGAGTTCGTACCGGCCGCGGATGTCGGCGGTGAACTCGCGGTCGGCATCCGGCTCGTGGTTGTGGAGGCCGGGCAGGCCGATGGCGGCATAGTTGTCGCGCACGTCGGCCGCCGAGATGCCCGCCGTGTCGAAACCTGAAACGCTGGCGCCCAGGGCCCATTGCGGGGTGCTCTTGCCAACGGCGGCGGTCGCCCGCCAGGTGTCGAACGAGCCGCCTTCCAGGCTGGCGCTGACCCCGTTGGGCTCGGCCGTGGTGAAAGAGACGACGCCGCCGATGGCGTTGGAGCCCCATAGCGCGCCCTGCGGCCCGGTGAGGATCTCGACGCGAGAAATGTCGCCAAGGTCGAGCGAGCCGAAATCGTAGCCGCCGGACGGCGAGGAGACGTCGTTGACCGGAACCCCGTCGATCAGCACCAGGGTCTTGTCGGTAGGCGCGCCGCGGATCGACACCTCGGTCAGGCCCCCGAAGGCCCCCGACTGGGTGACCACCACCCCCGGCGCGGTCGACAGGATGTCGGCTGCGAACGTGGCCTGGCGCGCCTCGATGTCGGCGTCGGTGATGACGTAGACGTTAGGGGTCGTCGCCAGCACGGCGGGCAGCCGCGTCGCGGTGACGATGACATCGGCGGCGGCGGGCGGGCTGGAAGCCGCCGGGGCGGTCAGGGCGGCATCCTGGGCATGGGCTCTCGCCCCAAACAGCAGGGCGCTTGCCGAGGCGGCGTAGGCTAGTTTCGTCCATCTTGCGCGAGTCATGGCGCGTCCGTCCTTCTCTCAGGACCGTGTCACGCCGAAAGCGGGGATTCGCTTGGCGCAGCGGCGGTCGATGCCGCTGCGACGGAAGGCGCGCGCCTTCCCGCGCCTGGGGTCTGGACCCGGACCCCCGGACGAGCGACTTGGACGGCAGGTCTCCTGACTTGCGGGTCGTCGGGTTCGCATCCGCGCCTTCCCGAAGCTTTTTGAGCCTCAGTGGCGTCGCGTCACGGATGACGCGATATGGACGCGGCCCTCGCCGCTCACAGTTGCGGGCACAGCGCGGATTTGGGATCAGCCCCTCACCGCATTCCCTCTTGGCCTCCACCTTCGCGGAGGAACCGTCCAAGCGGGTTTATCGGTCAAGCTTGGGACGAGAGCAACCCGGCGCCCGGAGGATCAGGCGCTCTTTGCTTTCAGCTCTTCGGCCCAGAGCGGCGAGGAGCCCTTCATGAGGCGGATGAGGAACCGCACGACGCCGACGTCCTGGCTGGTTTTCGCGTCGGCGACATGGACGTCGTACCAGACGTTCTCGGTGCGCGGACTTTCGCTCAGCTTCAGGATCGTCGTGCGCGCCACATAGTCGACGTCGGCGTGGAACGGGCCGTCGAGGTGGCGGATCTCCAGCGCGCCGAACAAGCCGACAGCTTTTCGCTGTTGTCCCAGCACCACCGAGCGCACGCCGTGCGCCAGATGGACGACCACGCCGGGCGGCAGCACGTTCCGCTCGCGATAGGCGGGAATGTCCTCGGTGATGGTCTCCAGCGTGCGCAGCAGCATCTCCCGGTCCAGCCGCAGCGGAATGTCGCTCTGCTCGTCGCCGACCTTCAGGTCCGCCAGGATGCGCAACCGGCCTGGCTCGGCCGGGTTCTGCATGGCCATGCGCCGCACCAGTTCGGCGCTGGGGTCGGGCGGGTTCAGGCTGGCGGTGGCCTCGCAGATCAGGTCGCCGGGTTCGTTATAGAGGCGAAGGCGCGCGCGTTCGTCGCCGGGTTCGGCGGTCGGCCGGGTCGCCTCGTTGTCTACGGTCGCCTGGGTGAAAAAGGCCGACATGTCGCCGTGCTCGAACCATGTCTCGCCGTAAATCTTCAGGATCAGCGGCACGAACTGGTTCATGTGCACCGAGCCCGGCACCGTGCCGCCCTTAAAGCCCAGCTTGGAGGCGACCGCGTCGTTGTGGATCGAACCGGCGCCCGCCGTGGTCCCCGCCACGTGCTGAAAGAGGTTGCGCGGGCTGCGGAACTCGCCGGTGAGTGCGCTGGCTATGTCGGTCATGGGCTCTCTCCCTGATGGGCCGATCGTTCAGGCGCGGCCCTTGTTTTGGTTTCGTCCCGATGAGTTCAACCCATGAGGCCTATTCGTCAAGCGCGGCGGGCAATTGCCCGGCAATAGCGTTGACGCGGCGGCGGCCGGGGTCCTAGCCTTTTGCCGACGATGCGGGACGAAGACCGGAGGGGCGCGAGGCGCTTGTCAGATCGGCCGGCCGCTCATCAGGAGGAAGAGACCGTGGCCGACTTCGGAGCCGAGACCGAGATCGACGCCTTCCGCGCCGAGGTTCGCGCGTGGCTGTGCGACAACTTCCCGCCCAGCCTGGCTCATGCCGGCGTGGCCGGCCTGGGCCGCGAGCCTACACCGGAGGACGAGGTCTGGCGCAAGCGAATGGGCGCCAAGGGCTGGGGCGTGCCGACCTGGCCGAAGGAATACGGCGGCGGCGGGCTGTCGGCGACCGTGGCGCGGGTGCTGGCCGAGGAGATGGCCGCCATCGGCGCCTTCAACCCGATCGGCGGCATGGGCGTGATGATGTTCGGCCCAACCCTGCTGGAATATGGGACGGAAGCGCAGAAGAAGCGCCACCTGATCCCGATCAGCCTCGCCGATTTGAGGTGGTGCCAGGGGTTTTCGGAACCCGGCGCGGGCTCGGATCTCGCCAGCCTGCAGACCAGGGCCGAGGACAAGGGCGACCACTATCTGGTCAACGGCCAGAAGATCTGGACCTCGGGCGCCAACCTGGCCGACTGGTGCTTCTGTCTGGTGCGGACCGATCCGACCAAGAAGCACGAGGGGATCAGTTTCCTGCTGATCGACATGCGCACGCCAGGCGTGGAGACGCGGCCGATCAAGCTGATCTCCGGCGCCTCGCCCTTCTGCGAGACCTTCTTCACCGACGTCAAAGCGCCGAAGGAAAATCTGGTCGGACCGTTGAACGGCGGCTGGACCATCGCCAAGCGCCTGCTGCAGCACGAGCGCAACGGCATCGGCTCTGGCAACGCGCGCACGACTTCGGACCCGGGCCTGCCGGACCTGGCCAAGACCTATATCGGCGTCGACGAGACCGGCCGTATCGCCGACCGCGACCTGCGGGGCCGCATCATCGCCTTCGAGATGGAGGCCAAGGCCTTCCAGCAGACCCTGGCGCGCACCTCCGCCGAGCGCCAGGGCAGCAACCGAGGACCCAGCGCCACCACCTCGATCATCAAGAATGTCGGCTCATTCCTGCGCCGCGACGGCCCGGAGCTGACCATGGAGATCATGGGCCATCAGGGCCTGGGCTGGGAGGAGGATCCGTTCACGCCCGAGGAACTGGCCGCGACGCGGCTGGTGCTGTCCTCCAAGGCCGGCGGCATCGCCGGCGGGTCCCAGGAGGTGCAGTGGAACATCATCTCCAAGCGCATCCTGGGCCTGCCGGACCTGAACCACACCTAGAGCCGGCGCTTTACGACCGGGTAAAGTCGCCGCAGTGCGGCGCGCAGACATAGCGGCCGCCGAGCGCCCCATCGCGGAGAATGATATGGATTTCCACCGCCGAGCCCACCCGCGCGATGCGGGTTCCGAGGCTGCAGGCGGCGGCCTCGGCGGCGGCGCCGGAGCAGAAGAACATCTCGCTGTCGAAAGCCTCGGACTTCACCGTCCACCCACCAGCGCTTGGCGCCACTGTGATCGCCTGGACCATGCGAATACTCCCTTACTCAAAGCGATGACGGTGTTCTTACAACCGCTTTGAGGCTGCTTTAGGCTCGGTTGGTGACAGTCTCGCAGCAGCGCGCCACGCGGACTCACTGACGGGGCGATGTTCGCGGCGCACCCCACACAAGCTCGGAAACGAGATCCAGTTCCAGAAAACCGTCGCGTGCATAGGGGCGCAGCAGGACCGCAAGGTCGCGATCCAGCTCGCCTGCCAGGGTCTTGCCCATCACCGCCCGGGTCCAGGTCGCCCGCGAATGCTGGCAGGTGATGAAGTCCTCGAGGTTCTGGCGGAAACGAAAGGCGAAGCGCTCGCGTCCGGCGATGTCCATCCACGGCTCGTGGCGGCTGTTCATCGCATCGAAGGCCCGCTTGTCGTAGACGCTGCCCATCCGCGTCACCCAGCGACGATTGAATTCGGTCCAGGTCTTGGGGCCGCAGGCCATGGTCGCGGGCCCGTCGCCGGAGAGGATCGCCACGGTCGGCGTCAGGGCCGCCAGCTTGGGAAAGAGGATCGCCGGGTCCATGAAGTGGATCGCGGTTCCGACTGTGACCAGATCGAAGCGCCGATCCGTAGCCAGGTTCTCGGCGCGGCCACACGCCCACGCGATGTTTGCGTGGCGCCCGGCGTCGGCGTTGCGACCGGCCTCGATCATATGAACGGCGGCGTCGCGGGCGACGACTTCCGCGAAGTGATCGGCCAGCACCACGGCGATCTTGCCGGGGCCGCAACCCAGGTCGAGCGCCGTTGTCCTGCCGTTCACGCGGCTCAGCAGAAACGCGAACAGCGCCGGCGCATAAGGCGGGCGGCAGGCGTAGCAGCGCGCCACGTCCGCGTCGTCGAAGCGGCCGGCCCCCTGGGCGAACTCGCCTTCGGCTCGGGACAGGTCAGGCGTCGGCTTGGGTCTCCGGTTGATGTTGACGCCCCAGACTGGCCGGCTAGGCTGGTCTTGAGTATTCGCTTTCGGGAGTCGTCGCCCATGGGTTCGGATCGCCAGGCATTTCAACGCCGTCGGCCGACACAGGCGCGGTCTCGCGCCACCTGGGACGCAATCGTGGAGGCCGCGGCTCAGGTTCTCGAGCGCGACGGTCCGGCCGGCTTCAACACCGCCAGCGTCGCCGAACGCGCCGGGGTGAGCATCGGCACGCTCTACCAGTACTTTCCGGACAAGCAGGCTATCCTGCTGGCCGCCGCCGAGCGCGAGGTCAGCGGCGATGCCGCACCGCATGTCGGTCGCCAGAAGGCGCTGATGCGGGCCCTGATTGCATTCGTCGAATCTGTCGGGCGCATGGCCGGCCCCGCGCCGATCGCACGCGCCCAGCCAGGCCAGGCGAAGGCGCGGCTGGACGATGGCAAGCTTGAGCGGCGAGCGACGTGGGACGTCGATCTGCACGTCGTATTCCGCGATCTGTTGGTCGACCTGGCCTTCGCCCCGCGCCTGCAGCCGGTTCCGGTGCGCGT
>DASQSO010000060.1:0-2742 GCA_035642335.1 Caulobacteraceae bacterium | reverse complement strand
TCCATGCTGTCGAGCGCGCGGGCGCCCAGCAGCACCTCCGGATGGCCCTCGGGAACCGGCTCGCCGCGCTCATCGCGGGCGACGCCGTCCCGGGCGTGCAGGTCGGGCCTGAAGCGGTGATGGGTGTGCATCATCGCGTGCAACGTCGGCTCGATGTTGATCAGCAGCCGGCGGACCTGGGCAAGGTTCTTACGCTCGTCCGGCTCGCTGTAGAGGACGTGCAGGATCACGGCGGTGAAGAAGTCGGTCGCGCTCTGGTCCCAGAAGTTCAGGTCGCCGGCCTTGCGCCCCAGCGGGTCGACCAGGATGCCGACCACGTTCTGGATGTCGGCGATCTCCATCACCCCCTTGCGGACCTCGAACAGCGGATTCCAGCGGACAGTGTTGCGGTCGGTTGGCGCGAAGTAGAAGACGTGGCTGAAGTGCTTTCGATGGTCGGCGGTGATGTGCCAGAGCTCGCCCTTGCGGTCGTAGACGAAGACGCTTTGCGGCCACGCGACCAACGTCGGGACCACATGGCCAGCGCCCTTCCCGCTCCGTGAGGCGCCGACGATGATGGCGTGCTCGATGCCGCCATAGGTCAGGTACTTGCCTGCGAAGCGCCCCAGCACCCGGCCGCGGATCTCGCCCTTCGGATCGATCAGCTTGGCCCGCCTGACGTCAGCGGTGCGCGCCCAAGCGTCGCGGCCGAACGCCGGCGGATCGCGGCGGAGGCGGTGGGACAGGCGGATGGCGATAACGATCGGGATCATGGCGACGCCAAGCCCCCAGAGGGCGGCGGCGTCGAAGGCCCGGGGATACTGGCCCGCGTAGCGAACGTACCAGCCCAGGATGGCCCAGGGCGGGTAGACGCGGACTGGTCCGACATCGAGGAGACCGGGCCCGAACTCGCGGGGATAGTGGAAGCCGCCGGCGACCACCTGGCTCGACGTGGCCAGCCCCGCGAGCAGCGCCACAAGGACCAGCGGCAGGACGGTGCGGACGCGTGGGCTGAGGGTCATCGCGGGCTCCTAGCGGCCGGGGAAGAGGCTGCGGATGATGCTGCGGCCCTGGCCGCGGTTGAGGCGCTCGATGGCCTGCTGGCGGGCCTGCGCGGGGTAGCGCAGGACCGCGTCGCGGGCCGGGGCGCCGACATCGCGAATGAACCGGGTCGGGTCGGGCGAGCGGGCGGGGACGCGGAGCTGGCGCTGGCCCAGTTCCTGGGCGACCCGCAGGGCGTCATAGGTCTGGGTCGCCGCCTCGATGCGGCGATCCATGCGCTTGATCTTGCGCACCAGGGTGCGCCGCTGACGCGCGGCCGCCGCCGCATGATCCAGGCCCGGCTGGCGGCGGGACGCAACGAATGCCTGACCCGCCGGCGAGGCCAGCCAGGTGGCGCGCAGCTGATGGCGCAGCTCGGCCTCGCGCATCGCTGAGCGGGCGCGCGACAGGGCGTTGAGCTCGGCGTGCTTGGCCCAGATCATCCGCGCCGGATTGCGGATCCACGCCACCAGCTGCAGGCGTTTCTGGCGTACTTGGCCGACGCGGCGCTCGACGGCCTGCAGCCTCAGCCGGGCCCACGCGGCCGCCGCCCGATCGTCGCCCAGGACGTCCCGCTCGACCTGGCGCGCGCTGGGAATACGAGCCCCGCCCAGCGCCTGGCGATCACGCTCCCACCCGTCGCGCTCGGCGATCAAGCCATCGCGCACCCGGGCCGCTTCCTGGACCAGACGATCGACCGGCGCCTCGACTTTCGGCGCGTCCGCCGCGAGGCGATCGGCGGTGTCGGCGTAGTCACGGCGCAGGCGGCCGGCCGCGTCGTTGCGCGTGCGCACATCGCGGTTGCGATCGCCCCGATCCGTCCGCCGGTCCCGCCGCTCCAGGGCCGTTGCGGCGGGCCCGAGATGTTCGGTGGGGACGCGGTCGACGCCCTGCTCGGCGAGGCTGAGGTGACTGACCTGCGGCGCGTCCGGTCCCAGGTGACGACGCAGGTGTTCGTTCTGGATGGCGGCCCATCCGGCGCGCCAGTCGCGCACCTGTTGCGGCGTCCGCCAGGCCGTCTCCTTGGCGCCAAAACCCTCCGGTCCGACCCGCCGCGTGGTGACCAGGATGTGGGCGTGGAAGTTGCGCTGATCGCCCTCCTGGCCGGGCCGGTGCATCGCCACGTCGGCGATCATGCCGCGACCGGTCAGATGCTCGGCGACAAAGGCCCGGACAAGCGCGCGGCGCTGCTCGAAATCGAGCTCATGCGGCAGGGCGAGCAGGATCTCGCGCGCCGGCACGGCGTCCTTGCGCGCCTCGCGCTTCTCGGCCGCGTTCCACAAGGTCTGGCGATCGAGATAGGCGGCCGGCGCCCCCTCCGGCGCCAGGACCTCGGCGAACTCGACCCCGGCCTTGCCGGCGAAGTCGAACTCCATGGCCAGGCGCTCATCGGTCAGCGCCTGCCCGGCGCGATAGGCCGCCGCCGCCACGGCGGACCGGCCGGCGCCGCGCTGGATGGTCTGCACCTGGGCCAGGAACGTGGTCATGCCGTCTTCGCTCTCCCTCGCGGCCTCGGCCGGCTGGATAGCGGTAGGGACGCGTCTTACGACGCGCCCCCCCGCACAGAACCGTACGTGCGGTTTTCCCGCATACGGCTCCCACCTCGGGTGTTTGACGGCGAAGCGTTGCTTCGGCCAGGGATGCAGGACGCGGGGCTTGGGCAGCCAGGCGTCGGTGATCTTCGTCGCCCGCTCCCATGTCGTTCGATCCTTTTGGCTGCGT
>DASQSO010000059.1:0-2494 GCA_035642335.1 Caulobacteraceae bacterium | reverse complement strand
ATGGTCGGGATGACCCCCAGCCGGAAGCGACCGGAGAGCGGCTGGCCGGCGCCGACCTGATCCTGCTGGAAGACGGCCACTGCCTGCGTGAACACGTGTTGGCCAATTGCGGCCTTGAGCCGCCCAAGCCCAGCGACCAGGGAAGGTTCACCGCCACCTCCCTGCCGACCCTGGTGCAGATGATTGGCTCTGGCCTCGGCGTCTCCTTCCTGCCGGCCATGGCGGTGGAGGCGGGCTTGGCCGAGGACGCGCCGATCAGCATCCGTCCCGTGGCAACGGCCCACCCCAGCCGCCAGATCGTGGTCGCCTGGCGCGCCGGCTCCAGCCGCGGCGTCGAGGGCCGGCTGCTCGCCGAGACCCTGCGCGCGGTCTAGCGGCCGGCGGGCGTCGGCGGTTTTCCCGCGACGCCGTCCAACTCGCGAACCCAGGCGCCGTTCCGGCGCACGTCCAAGACGCTGCATTCGCCCACCCGGCGCAACACCGTGCGCATCTGATAGGCCGGCGGCAGGTCGGCGAGCCGCCTTGGCGCCAGCGGCCCGGCCGAGACGATGGGAACCGTGTGCGCCGGCGTGCAGGCGGCGACCTGGGCTGGAGTCGGGGGCAGTGGAACGGCGATCAAGGCCGCGGTCAGAAGCATGGCGGACATCGCAAATCTCCCATGGAGACACGGCCTCAGACTACCATCGCTCGCCGTCACGTTCCACGTCGGGACGGACAATTTCACTTTTCTCGAGGAGGCGCTTGCATTCCGACACAAGTTAGATATATCTAATTCAACGATATATCTAACAAGGATCAAATATGCATCGTTTTCGCCATGAACATCGTGAACACCGCGCCCGTCACGGCTTCGGCTGGGCGGAGCACGGCTCGCGCGGCCAGCGCGGCTTCGGCCGGCACGGCCGCTCCGACCGGGTCTTCGAACAGGGCGATCTTCGCCTGGTTCTCCTGAAGCTGATCGCCGACAAGCCCCGGCACGGCTATGAGTTGATCAAGGCGGTCGAGGAGGCCGTCGGCGGCGCCTATGCCCCGAGCCCGGGCGTGGTCTATCCGACCCTGACCCTCCTGGAAGACATGGGCTACGCCAAGGTCCGGGCCGAAGGCGAGGGCGGCAAGAAGCTCTATTCGGTCACCCCTGAGGGCGAGGCCCTGCTGGCCGAACAGGCTAAGACGGTCGAGGCCCTCTTCGCTCGCATGGCCGAGGTTGCGACCAATAATCGCGGCCGCAGCGCCCCGCAGATCCTGCGCGCCATGCAGAACCTGCAAGTGGCCCTGCGCTTCCGCCTGGGACGCGGGCCTCTCGACGAGACCCAGGTCCAGGCTATCGCAGCGGCCCTCGACGCCGCCGCCGGCGCGATCGAGAACGCTTGAGCTAACCGTGGAGCGTCTGACGGCGCCTGAGACGCTGGCTGGCTTGGGCGCGTGATTTTTCCGGCCGGCCGGCCTATATGCGGCGGCCATGAACCGCCCGTTCCTCAAGATGAACGGGCTCGGCAACGATTTCGTCGTGGTCGAGGCCCGCTCCGACAGCCCCTTCGGCGCCTTCGCGCCGGGGACGGCCGAGGTGCGGGCCATCGCCGATCGCGCCAGCGGCATCGGCTGCGACCAGCTCATCGCCATCGAACCCTCCAGCCGCGCCGAGGCCTTCGTGCGGTTCTGGAATGCCGACGGCGGCGAGATCGGCGCCTGCGGCAACGGCTCGCGCTGCGTCGGCTGGCTGCTGATGGAAGCGTCCGGCCGCGACGAGGCGGTGTTCGAAACCGCCGCCGGCCTCTTGCACGCGCGCCGCGCCTGTGGCCGCGTCGTCACCATCGACATGGGCGAGCCTGGGCTCGACTGGAGCGATATTCCGCTTAGCGAGCCCATGGACACCCGCAATATCGAGCTGCAGGTCGGGCCGATCGACGATCCGGTCCTGCACACGCCCGGCTGCGTCAGCATGGGCAATCCGCATGTGGTCTTCTTCGTCCCCGACGTGGCGGCCGCACCGGTGGCCGAGGTCGGGCCGCTGATCGAAAACCACCTGCTGTTCCCGGAACGGACCAATGTCGGTTTCGCCGAGATCGCCGCGCGCGACCGCATCCGCCTCAGGGTCTGGGAGCGCGGGGTCGGCGAGACGAAGGCCTGCGGCACCGGCGCCTGCGCGGCGCTGGTCGCGGCCTCCCGGCGCGGCCTGACCGACCGCAAGGCCGTCCTTGAACTGACCGATGGCGAGCTGACCATCGAATGGCGCGAGGCCGACGGCCACGTGCTGATGACCGGTCCGACGGCAGTGGAATTCACCGGAACCCTGCCGTGAGCGGGCTCGACGTCGTCACCTTCGGCTGCCGGCTGAACGCCTACGAGTCGGACGTCATCCGGGCGCGGGCGAACTCCGCCGGCCTCTCCGACGCGGTCGTCTTCAACACCTGCGCCGTTACCGGCGAGGCCGTGCGCCAGGCGCGCCAGGCTATTCGCAAGGCGCGCCGGGAACGACCCGGCGCCCGGCTGATCG
>DASQSO010000058.1:0-4491 GCA_035642335.1 Caulobacteraceae bacterium | reverse complement strand
TTCGACGCCTTCGCCGACGAGGCGGGCCGCCAGGCCCATCTCGGCGGCCCCATCGCCGCGGCGCTCATGTCCAAGGCCGACGAGCTGCTGGCCGTTCCGCCGACGATAGAGCAGGTCGGTGTTCTCGCGGCAAAAGTGCCGGGATAGGTCGGAGGCGGGCGGGGCGGCGGCCCAGACGCCGGCGGAATTTCAGTCGCCTTCCTCTGGGACGCCGCGCCGCGTCGCTAGCCAAAACGCCGTCGCTAGCAGGCAACCCGCGACGATGCCGGTGGTCAGGTCCCTGACCAGGGTCAGGCCGAAGGTCGCCAGTAAGACCGCGGCCGTGCGCCACTGGCGTAGCAGGCGCAGGAATTCAGCCTTCTCCGCCATGTTCCAGCACACAACCACCAACACCCCGGCCAAGGCGGACAGCGGCACGAAGCCGGCCAGCGGCGCGGCGACCAGCATGAACAGCAGCAGGAAGACGGCGTGCATCATGCCGGAAAGCGGGCTGCGGGCGCCGGCGCGCACATTGGTCGCCGTGCGGGCGATGGTCCCGGTGACGCTGACCCCGCCGAACAGGCCCGAGGCGACGTTGGCGACGCCCTGGGCGATCAGTTCCATGTTCGAGCGGTGTTTGCGACCGGTCATGCCGTCGGCGACCTTGGCCGAGAGCAGGCTCTCGATGCCGCCGAGCAGAGTGAAGGAGAGCGCTGTCGGCAAGACCCGCAGCAGAAGGTGTGGCGACACCGGGGGCAGCGCCGGGCCCGGCAGGCCGTGAGGTATGCCGCCAAAGCGGCTGCCAATGGTGACAATGGGCAGGTGGAGCAATGCCGCGGCCAGCGAGGCCCCGGCCACGGCGATTAGCATCCCGGGCCAGGCCGGCCGGAAACGCCGGATCGCGAAGATCAGCGCCGCCGAGCCCGCGCCCAATCCCAGCGCCGCTGGGTTGAGGCTCGGGAGCGCCCTCGCCAGAGCCCCAAGCTTCGGAATCAGTGCGCCGGGCTCGCCGCCGGCCAGCCGCAGTCCCCCGAGGTCCGAAAGCTGACTGGCCAGGATGGTGACGGCGATGCCGCAGGTGAAGCCGATTACCACCGCGTGCGGGATGTGGCGGATGAGGGAGCCCAGCCGCAGTAATCCAACCAGGGTTAGCATCAGCCCCGAGAGCATGACGGTGAGCAACAGGCCCTCGAGCCCGAACCGTGCGGTCGTGGCGGCGACCAGCACGATAAAGGCGCCAGCTGGGCCGCCGATCTGGAACCGGCTGCCGCCGAGCGCCGAGACCAGGAAACCGCCGACGATGGAGGTGTAGAGTCCGCGCTCGGGAGACACGCCGGACGCCACCGCGATCGCCATCGAGAGCGGCAAGGCCACGATCGCCACGGTCAGCGCCGCCATGACGTCCTTGCGAAAGGCGCCGAGGCTGTAGCCCTCCGCGAGCGTGGTCGCCAGCTTCGGGCGCAGCTGGTGAGCCGTCGCCGAGCCGTCAGGCATGCGGGAACTTCAAGGAAACCTCATTGCGGCAGCACGCCCCAGCCCCGGCGCGCCACCAGTCACCAGGGCGACCTTGCCTTCAACACGGTTCATCAGCCTGCAACTCCCGTTGTGGCTCTAGGCGACGACGATGTCTTTGTCGACGTCTGTCATGCCGGGCTCACTCCAGGCGGGTTGAAAAACGCGGCAACGAGCGACGTGTCTGGCTGCGGGCGCCATGGGACGTAGCCGTGCTAAGCTGGCCTCCGCTCTCTTGGGAACGCGGCCATGGTCATCGATGCGACCTGGGTTCAGGCGATCGGAACGCTACTGACCGGCGTGGCGACGATCCTCGCCGGAATAGCGGCGCTGCGCGGGCTCAACGCCTGGCGACTCGAGACCGTCGGGCGCCGCAAGGCCGAGCTCGCAGAGGAAGTGCTGGCGCAGTTCTATCGCGCCCGCGACATCCTCACCTGGGCGCGCTTTCCGATCCGAAAGGACGACCAGGCGGTGGCGGCGCTGGCTGGCGAGACTGCGTCTGACGTCGGCGAGAGACGCCGCGCCTTTGCGCCAGTGGAGCGGCTGGCTCAGGAGAGCCAGATCTTCTCGGATCTGCAGGCGAGCCGCTACCGGTTCATGGCCTATTTCGGCGAAGAGGCGGCGCGGCCTTTCGACGAGGTCCGCGCGCTGCAGATCGAGATCGTCAACGCGGCCGACAAGCTGATCCGGGCCCACGGCAAACCCCAGACCCTCGACGCGAGAGCGGGTCGCGAGGCCTGGGAGTCGGCGATCGGTTGGGGGGCGGCGGAGGAGGACCGCGTGGCCCAGCGGCTGGCGCAGGCGGTGAAGGACATCGAGGCGGTCTGCCGACCCCTGATCGGCGAGCGGGAGACGTCGGCTTGGCCGCCGAATCTGGAGCTGGCCCTGGGCGGGCGCTCCGCCAAGCGCATGGCGGCTGGAGCGCGGCGCGGCAGGGCCGCCTGAAGCCAAGCGCATGCCGGCGGCGTGACGGACTCTTGGCGGCCGCACTACTTCGGCGCGATTAGCCGGTCGTAAACGATCCGGGCGCGGATTCGAGTCTTGAGGTCGGAGCTCAGATGCACCCGAAGTTTGTCGCGGCCACGGCGTCCCTCCACGGGCTATTCAACAAGCTGAATAGCACCGAGCCGTTGGACAGGAGTTATAAGTGGCCGCGCGAACGCCTTCGTGGGGTCTACCTGTTCAGCGAGAACGGCGTGCCGCTGTACGTTGGCAGGACGAATGACGCCAAGGGGCGGTACGGTCGCCATTGCCGACCTGGCGCCACTTGGCGAATGGCCGCCTTTGCGTTCCGACTCGCGAGGGAGTCGACGAACCGCGCTCATGCGACTTATCGTGCCGGAGAGGGGAGCCGGCAAGCGCTGGCCGCCGACCCGACCTTCGCCGCCGCGTTCGACGAAGCGAACGCAATATGCCATTCAACTGAACCAGATCGTTCAAGAGGCAGGGCCGCTTGCTAACCAACTGCGACAGTTCCGTGGCTCCGCCCAAGGGGCAACGTTTGGCCAGCCGTGCGCTGGCGCCAACGCTGCGGCAGCGGAATTCCAAGCCGCGCTTGCCCACGGTCGGAATGCCTTCAATGGCTACAAGCAAACGGTGCGGGACGAGCTTGGGCGTCAAGCCGCGATCATCAAGAGAATGGGCGGTTAACGACCTGTTTATGCAAACTCGGCCCCGCTCGTCTGTTTGAGAAAGTCATCTGCCGATGAAAATCGTTGACTTTGCGCTGTTAGGGCGAGGCCAACGCGGCGAAGCCGCCCGCATCCTGCGCGAGGCCATCGCCGGGCCGTCGTACAAGGCCGTCGGAGAAGCAGAGGCGGAGGTTTCGTCGTTTCTTGAAGACACGAACCGGTTCGCATTGGCCGCTCTTGACGACGGTGCGCTCCGCGGATGGATCGGCGCTGTGCGTGGCTATTCGCACGCATTGGAACTGCATCCTTTAGTCGTCGACCCACCGTGGCAGCGGCGGAGCGTAGGTCGGTCCCTTGTTGCGGCCCTGGAGGCGAGAGCGATCGCGGAAGGATTTCTCACGATCTATCTTGGTACCGATGATGAGGTTGGCGGAACCAGCCTCTATGGCACGGACCTCTTCCCCGACGCCCTAGCCAAGCTGGCCAGCATCAAACCTTCACCCGACGGACACCCCTTCTTTTTCTATCGTCAGCTTGGGTATGAAGCTGTGGGCGTGCTTCCCAACGCCAACGGTTTCGGCAAACCGGACATCTATATGGCCAAGGATGTCAGCAGCGCTGGCCCTGGCTGATATATGATTGCTGTTGATCGAGCGACGCACCCCGCCGGTGAGCCGAGTGACGGGGCCGGGATCGCCGGAGGGTCGCCACCGCAAAGATAGCCGCTGTCGAAGTGGAGGTCGGCAACCGGTGGATGGCGGAAAACCAGCCCCTAGCCATCTGGTCTGGCGACCCAGACGAGGCCTCGCCAGGCATCGGAGATGAAGTCTCGCGACGGGTCGCGCTCCAGGTTCAACCGCACCATCACCGCCCGCGAGCGAAGGTTGTCCGGGGCCGTGTAGCTCAGCACTTCCGGCGCCAGACTTCGAGAGAAGATGTCCGCCAGCGCCGCGCGCGCGGCTTCCGTGGCATAGCCAAACCCCCAGGCCCGCCGGGTCAGGCGCCAGCCGATCTCGTAATGGTCTCCCAGCGGATGGCCTAGCCGCGATGGCATCACGCCGACATACCCCAGGAACACCCCCTCGCGGTCCTCCAAGGCCCAGCGGCAGAACCCGAGTTGGTCATAGGCCGCCTTGTATCGGGCGAGCTTCGCGACGCTCTCGGCCGGACTCAGTGGCCCATCGTGATGATCCCACATGACCTCAGGGTCCGCATGCATCGCGGTGAAGGCGGCACGGTCGTTGTCCCGCCAGGGGCGGAGCCGAGTGCGTACCGTATCGATCAAAACATCATCTTCCCGACCGTGACCTATCAACTTATGCTGCGGGGGAACGTCCGCAACGGATCGATTTTCATCTTTGAGTCCCGT
>DASQSO010000057.1:0-2725 GCA_035642335.1 Caulobacteraceae bacterium | reverse complement strand
AACCGGCCGGTTCTTATCGATCCCATGATGATGGCGGCCACCAGCGCCGACCACGGACAGAAGCATGACCCCGGCGAACCGACAAAAGCTCGAAAAAGGGGATTGACCTCCAAGGGCCCGTTACAGAAGGGGAGAAGGATCGGGAGGCGGACGAGCCTAAGTTAACCGTTCGACCGTCGCTCTCGCGCCGTGGTTCAGCAGGCCCTCCAATTGGTGGCCGATGTTGCGGGCGAAGATAGGGCTCCGGGCCAATGGCCGTGGGAAAATGGTCTTGTCGGCGACCACTGAGGCGACCATTTCGGCGGCGGTGTTCGCTCCCTCCAGCGCCCGGGCCAGGTCGGCGGCGCGCGGGTCCTCCACCTCGAATCGCGCCCCGGCCTCGTCGACGCCCAGCTGCCAGCGGATCCAGGCGGCGATGGCGAGCGAAAGCGCGTCGATAGACTCACCGGCGGCCAGCCGCTGCTCGATGGTCGCCAAAAGGCGTGGCGGCAGTTTCTGCGATCCGTCCATGGCGATCTGGGTCAGTCGATGGCGCAGGTGCGGGTTCTCGAACCGCTTCAGCAGCGCGGCGCGATAGGCGTCGATGTCGAGCCCCGCCGTCGGCGAGAGCGTCGTCGTCGCCTCGTCCCACAGCCGCCCAATATGGGCGCGCAGCGGCGGCCAGCCGATCGCCTCGTCGACCGTGGCGAATCCGGCCAGGGCGCCGAGATAGGCAAGGGCGGAATGGGCGGCGTTCAAAAGGCGCAGCTTCGCCGTCTGCCAGGGGATCACGTCGGCGACCAGCTGGACCCCGACCGCCGCGAAATCGGGCCTGGGGCCGGCGAACCGGTCCTCGATAACCCATTGGCGGAAGTGTTCGGTGGTGACCATGGCCTCGTCGCGATAGCCGAGCCGGTTTTCGAGGAACCGCCGGGCTTCCGGCGTCGTCGCCGGCGTGATGCGGTCGACCATGCTGGCGGGGAAGGCGCCGTTCCGTTCGATCCAGGTCGCCAGACCAGGGTCGATCCGTGACGCCGCGTCCAGGGTCAGCGCGCGGATGCGGGCGCCGTTGTCGTCGAGATTGTCGCAGGAGAGCACGGTGAAGGGCGTCAGGTTCGCGGCGCGGCGCCGCTCCAGCGCCGTGGCCAGGAAGCCGGCGGTCGTGGTCGGGACGGCCTTACGCAGGTCGGCTGTCTCCCGTACATAGCCCTTTTCGGTGATGGTCAGGCTGACAAGGTGGGTCCGCGGCGCGGCCATCACATCGAGCGCCAGCCGCTCGCGCCCGGCGATCGCGGCCACCGACTGGATCGCGCCGCGCACCCGGATGGTCTCCCCCCGCGCAGAGCGCTCGATCAGGGTGTAGAGCCCGTCCTGCGGCCGCAGGGCCTGTTCGGCCGCCGGCGACCGCGGCGACAGCCCGATGATGCTCCAGCGCCGGTCGCCGGCCCTGAGGATGTCATCGAAAAACGCTGCCTGATGGGCGCGATGGAAGGCCCCGACGCCGATATGCACCACGCCCATCTGCGCATAGGTCCGGTCGTAGCCCGGCCCCGCCACCACCCCCGGCAGGCGGCCGACCATGGCCTCGTTGAGGCGTTCAAGGCTCAAGGGCGTGCATCCATGTCCGTGTCCACGGGGTGGCTGAATTATCTACGATTCATGCTCGGTCGCGAGGCCTCCCCCCACTTACCGACCCCGGGCAAGCGGCACGACGGCATGGAGCCGGTTGATTTCGGCTGACAGCTCTTCGCTGATCGGCAGGTGAGCGCGTTCGCGCGGCCATACATCGCGGAAGCGCTGCACCGCTTCGCCCGCGGCGTCCCTGGCCAGAGCCTCCGGTATCCCGGCTTTGGCCGCCATGTAGATCAGTTCATCCATCGTGAGATCGGCCATGCGCTTCGACCGGGCGAACTTGAGCGCCACGTTTTCGTCGGGGATGTAGATGGTCGTCGACAGGAAGTCGTACCCTGGTGACAGCTGTGGCGCACCGTCGGCGGGATAGATCAGCGACCAGTTCTTCAAGTGCATGTCGGCGTTGCCGATGAACGTATTGAACACCAGCCGCCGGATGAACTCCCGAACGGCCTCCTCTCCCGCTTCGCGCCAAAGCACATTGGCGATGTTGCGGTAGGAGGCCTTCTGGTATTTTTCGGCCGGATAGACGCCGAACACCTGGGCGAAGTCCTCGATGTGGGTGCGCCGTCCGTCCGCGCGACGGTCGAAACGCCTGACGGCGAACGCCTCTTCCTCGATCTTGCCGATGCCCTCGGGCAGCCCCTCGATCTGGTCGATCGGGAGAAGCTCCACGTCAGGGATGTCCATGCCCATGGCGCTCGCCAGGCGCATCATAGAGAACTCGTTGGCCGCCACGCCGCGGAAACGCACGGACGGCAGCTTGACGATCCAGTCACCGCCTCGGCCGCTCGCCGAAATTGTGAGGCCGCCTTGCGCCTTCTCCGCGGCGGAGAACTTCAGCTGGACGCCCGCGAGCGAGAATCGAAGCGGAGCCTTGTCATCGCCAGCGCCTGGATTCTCCTCATGATGCTCCTCGTCGTCGCCGACGAGACCTTCGCTCGTCGGCCTCACGACGACGGCGCCCGGCAGGTCAGCGCCTAGGATCTCGAGCAAGGGATACTCACGCATCGGCTTGAGGCCAGCTCGCTTGGCCAGATATTCGCGAAGGGGACCTTCGGCGAGCAGGTTGGAGAAGAAGGGCGATAGACGCGTTTGGGTGGGCTTCTGATTG
>DASQSO010000056.1:0-5402 GCA_035642335.1 Caulobacteraceae bacterium | reverse complement strand
CCCGACCAGGCCTATGATGTCGTAGGGACTCACGCGCCAGCCGCCTTGCGCCTCAACACCGCGACGAAAAAGCCATCCGTGCCGGCATTGAGCGGCGTCAGGCGCAGAAACCCTTCCTCGGTGAGCCACGCTTCGGCGCCCTCGACCTGGGTGGCCTCGCTCGAGAAACCGGGATGGGCGGCCAGAAAGGCGGCGACGCGGTCCTCGTTCTCCTCAGCGAGCAACGAGCAAGTGACATAGACCAGCCGCCCGCCGGGCTTCACGTAGTCGCCTGCGGCGGCCAGAACCTCGTCCTGTTCCGCCATGCGGCGCTGGAGCTGGGCCGGGGTCAGCCGCCACTTGGCGTCCGGATGCCGCCGCCAGGTCCCCGAGCCGGTGCAGGGCGCATCGACGAAGACCAGGTCCATGCGGCCTTCCAGTTCGTCGAGCGCATCGGGCCGAATCGGCGAGCGGACCTGCAGGTTGCGCACCCCGGCGCGGGTGGCGCGCTTGACGGTCTCGGACAGGCGCCGGGCGTCGGAATCGTAGGCGTAGAGCTGGCCGCTGTTTCCCATGGCCGCGGCCAGGGCCAGGGTCTTGCCGCCGCCGCCGGCGCAGAAGTCGAGCACTTGGCGGCCCCTGACCTCGCCGGCCGCGGCGGCGGCGATCTGCGAGCCCAGGTCCTGGACCTCGAACCAGCCCTTCTGGAATTCCGGCGCGCTCTCGACCGGCGCGGCGCGCTCGGCGGCGTCGGGCGCGGGCAGGCGCAGGGCGTCGGCCAGGATGCCGGCTGGTTCCGCGCCCAGCGGCGACAGCGCTTTCAGGGCTCGCGCCAGATCGCTCTTCAGGCTGTTCACGCGCAGGTCGACCGGGGCCCGGGCGGCCAGGGCGGCGGCTTCCAGCGCTCGCGCTTCGCCATACTGGCGTTCCAGGTGCGGGTCGAGCCAGTCCGGATAGTCGCCGCGTACAGGCGCCGGCGCATCGTCAAGCGAGCGGGGCGAGGCGAGGGCGGCCGCCTCGGCATCGCTGAGGGCGCCTGGGCCGTGGGTTTCTTCGCCGGCGGCCTCGGCGATCTTCTCGATTGGCCAAGCCCAGGCGCAGGCGAGCGCGGCCAGCACGACGGCGCGCGGCGTTTCGCTCCCGATCATCCAGCCCAGCGAGCGACGCCGCCGCAGCGCGTCCAGGACCAGTCCCGACACCCAGGCGCGATCCTTCGCCCCGGCGTAGCGGCTGACCTCGCCCCAATTCTTCAGGGCCATCCGCACCGGCCTGTGCCGCTGTTCGATGTCTTCGAGCACCTGGATCGCCGCGGCGATCCGTCCCGCCTCACGCACCTGGCCGCCTCAACCTTGCGCGGAGTAGTTCGGCGCCTCGCGGGTCATGTGGACGTCGTGGACATGGCTTTCGCGCAGGCCGGCGCCGGTGATGCGGATGAAGCGCGCGCGTTGCTGGAAGCTCTCGATGTCCGCCGCCCCGACATAGCCCATGGCGGCGCGCAGGCCCCCGACCAACTGGTGCAGGATCGGGCCGATCTGGCCCTTGAACGGCACCTGGCCCTCGATCCCCTCGGGGACCAGCTTCAGGGTGTCGGCCACCTCCTTCTGGAAGTAGCGGTCCGCCGAGCCCCGCGCCATCGCGCCCAGCGAGCCCATGCCACGATAGGCCTTGTAGGAACGGCCCTGGTAGAGAAAGACCTCGCCCGGCGCCTCTTCGACCCCGGCGAACATCGAGCCCATCATGGCCGATGAGGCGCCGGCGGCGATCGCCTTGGCCACGTCGCCGGAATACTTGATGCCGCCGTCGGCGATCACCGGCACGCCCTGGCCGCGGGCGGCGCGCACGGCGTCGGCGATGGCGGTCAGCTGCGGCACGCCGATGCCGGCGACCACCCGTGTGGTGCAGATCGAGCCCGGCCCGATCCCAACCTTCACCGCGTCGGCGCCGGCGTCGATCAGCGCCATGGCGCCTTCGTAGGTGGCGACGTTGCCGGCGACGATCTGCACACGATTGCTTTCGCGTTTGATCCGCTCGACAGCGCGCGAAACGTGGATGGAGTGCCCGTGGGCGGTATCGATCACCACCACGTCGACGCCGGCGTCGATCAGCGCTATGGAGCGCTCATAGCCCTCGTCGCCGACGGTCGAAGCCGCCCCGACTAGCAGCCGGCCTTGCGCGTCCTTGGCCGCGTGCGGGTGGGCCTCGGCCTTGTCCATGTCCTTGACGGTGATCAGGCCGACGGCGCGATAGGCGTCGTCGACCACGATCAGCCGTTCGATCTTGCGCCGCTGCAACAGCGCCCGCGCCGCGTCCGGCGAGGCGCCCTCGGGCACGGTCGCCAGGTTCGCGGTGGTCATCAGGGCCGAAGCCGGCTTCTTCGGATCGGTCTCGAACCGCATGTCGCGGTTGGTGAGAATGCCGCAGAGCTTGCCGGAGCCGCGCTCGACCACCGGGAAACCGGAAATTTTGCGCTGCTGGGTAATTTCGCGAATCTCGCCGAGGGTGGTGTCGGGGTGAATGGTCAGGGGATTGATGACCATGCCGCTCTCGTAGCGCTTCACCTCGCGCACCTGATCGGCCTGCTCCTCAGGCGTCAGGTTGCGGTGCAGGACCCCCAGACCGCCGGCCTGGGCCATGGCGATGGCCAGCCGGCTTTCGGTCACCGTGTCCATGGCCGAGGACAACAGCGGTATGTTCAGCGAGATTTCGCGCGTCAGGCGCGTCGAGGTGTCCACCTGGGTGGGCATGACCTCGGACGCGCCGGGTTCGAGCAAAACGTCGTCGAAGGTAAGCCCTTCGCGAATCTCCATGAGACTCTCCATTTTGCGGGCCGCGTATAGCGGGGTGCGCGCGGCTTGTCACTCGCCTCAGGCCCGGGTTGCGGAGATGGGGACGCGAAGTCGGGATGAAAGGCGGGCGCCGTCAGGCCTTGGTGGGCTTCCGGCCGAATCCCGTGGCGACCAGGTAGAGTTCGGAACTTTCCGGCCGGCTGGCCCTGGGTTTGACGTGGCGGACAGCGGCGAAATGGCGCTTCAGGCGCGCCACCACGTCGGCGGTCTCGCCGCCCTGGAAGGCCTTTGAGACAAAGGCGCCGCCGGGTTTCAGGGCGGCGATGGCGAAATCGAGCGCCTGTTCGACCAGGCCGATGATGCGCAGGTGGTCGGTCGAGCGATGGCCGGTGGTGTTGGGCGCCATGTCCGACAGGATGATGTCGGGCGCGCCGCCCAGGCGGTCGATGAGCAGGTCGCGGCAGGCCGGATCGGTGAAATCCATCTGCAGGATCTCGGCCAGCGGCAGCGGATCGACGGCCAGCAGATCGACGCCGGCGACGGCGCTCGCGCCCCGCTCGATGGCGACCTGGATCCAGCCGCCAGGGGCGCAGCCGAGGTCGATGACCCGCGCGCCCGGCTTCAGCAGGCGGAACCGCTCGTCGATCTCCGCCAGTTTGAAGGCCGCGCGACTGCGATAGCCCTTGGCCTTGGCGGCCTGGACGAAGTCGTCGTTCAGCTGCCGCTCGAGCCAGGCCTTGGACGAGGGCGTGCGCCCCTTCTTCATGCGGACGCGCACGGCGTCGCTGCGGCCCTCGTCGCCGCCGCGGGTGGGGTTGCGGACCAGGCGCTTGCGCGGCGGCTCGTCGCTCACGCCGCGACCCTGGCCTGGCGTGCGCCCATGCCGCGCCGGCGTCGCCTGGAGCGGCGCGATCCGGTGTGCTCGGCCATCATCGACAGCAGAACCCCCTCGCGCAGGCCGCGGTCGGCGACCCGCACCCGGGCGCAGGGCCAGAGTTCCTGCACCGCCTGCAATATGGCCGCGCCCGCCAGCACCAGGTCGGCGCGGTCCGGCCCGATGCAGGGCTGGGCCGCACGCTGGGCCGGCGCCAGCTTCAGCAGACGCTCGACCATGGCCTCGCAATCGCCGCGGCTCAGCCACAGGCCGTCCACCTTCGAGCGGTCGTAGCGCGCCAGGCCGAGATGCAGGCCGGCCAGGCTGGTGATGGCGCCGGAGGTGCCGATCAGATGCGCCTGGCCGGCGTCGAACACCGGACGCAGGCCGCCGGCGCGGTCGAAGGCTGCGATCGGCGCCTTCATGGCCTCGACCATGGCGCGAAACCAGCCCGGGTCGCCGGGGACGGCTTCCGGAAACCGCTCGGCCAGGGTGACGACGCCGATGGGGATGGAGAGCCAGGCATGGATGCGCGGCATGTCGCCGCCGGCGCCTTTTGAGCCTTCCAGATCGAGCCAGGACAGCTCCGTCGAGCCGCCGCCGACGTCCAGCACCAGCGCCGCGCGGCCCGAGCGGTCGAGCAGGTTGACGCTGCCCGCGACCGAAAGCCGCGCCTCCTCCTTCGGTGTGATGATTTCGAGGCGAAGACCGCTCTCTCGCTCGACGCGCTCGAGAAACTCGGCGCCGTTCTCGGCCGCGCGGCAGGCCTGGGTGGCGATGGCGCGAACCCGGATGTGCGGGCGGCGGCGAATGCGATCGCCGCAAATCTTCAGCGCCGCCACCGCGCGGTCCATCGCCGCCGGCTGCAGACGGCCGGTCTGGCTGAGGCCCTCGCCCAGCCGAACGATGCGCGAATAGGCGTCCACGACACGGAATCCGCTCGGGCTGCGTTCGGCGATCAGCAGGCGGCAATTGTTGGTGCCGAGGTCGAGCGCGGCGTAGAGCCCATCGGATCGGTGGCGGCGACGCGACGTCGCGCCAGGCGGCCGATCGATCCGATGACGCTCGCCCGGCGAGGGCGCGTCAGACATGTCAAGCCGACCTAGTTGTCAAAAAGGCGCGTGATGGGTTGCGCCTGGTTCGGATCAACTCTAGCAAGCGCGCCGCGCGGCCGGAAGACGCGCGGCCCTTTATCGTTCATGTTCCAGTCAGGCGGTTGGTGTACTATTTCTGACGTTATGGATGCGCGACTCGCAAAATTCGGCATTGGTCAGGTGGTCCGCCACAGGCTCTTTCCGTTCCGCGGCGTGATCTTCGACGTGGACCCCACGTTCGCCAACACAGAAGAGTATTGGCTGCGGATTCCGGAAAATGTCCGGCCGCACAAGGACCAGCCGTTTTACCATCTGCTGGCCGAGAACGACCGCGAGACCTACACCGCCTATGTCTCGGAGCAGAACCTCTTGCCCGACGACTCGGGCGAGCCGGTCGCCCACCCCCACGCGGCCCTGATCTTCGACGGCTTCCAGAACGGCCAGTACCACCTGCGGCCGCGGGTCACGCATTAGGATGCGGTAGCCTCCCAGAAGCGCGCCCGGTCATCCCGACAGGGAAACCGTCGCTCGCGTGGTCGGCGATGGGCCCGCCGCCGTGTTGGCGGAGATTCGTCGAATGGGTCTGCGCGCGCCAGACGAGGCCGCCGCGATCTCGCGCCGATCGCCGCAACCGCTGAATCCGCCCCCAGCTCCGATGTAGGCCGTCGC
>DASQSO010000055.1:0-7495 GCA_035642335.1 Caulobacteraceae bacterium | reverse complement strand
GCCGCCGCGGACGCGGTGATTGCCGCCAGCCGCGCCGCGCACCTTCATCGTGTCGGCCTCCTGCTCGACCACGACGCCGCAGGCGATGAGGCCCTGGACGGTCATGGCCAGCCGGTCGCTTTCCTTGACGATCAGCTCCTGAAGGCCGCGCATCATGGTCTCGCCGTCAGCGAAGGCGGCGGCGGCGGCCAGGATCGGATACTCGTCGATCATCGACGGCGCCCGCGCCGCCGGCACGTCCACGCCCTTCAGCGCCGAGTAGCGGGCGGTGACTTCGCCGACCAGTTCGCCGCCCTCCTCGCGGGCGTTCGAGATGGTCAGGTCCGCCCCCATCTCGACCAGGGTCTTGAAGAGGCCGGTGCGCAGGGGGTTGAGCAGCACGTTTTCGACCGCCACCTCGGACCCTGGGGTGATCAGCGCCGCGACCAGCGGGAAGGCGGCGGACGACGGATCGCCCGGCACGCGGATGGCGCAGCCGTGCAGGCCCTGGCCGCCGGCGAGGCGGATGTGGCGGCCGTCGGCCCGGTCCTGGACATCCACCACCGCGCCAAAGGCCCGCAGCATCCGCTCGGTATGGTCGCGGGTGGCTTGCGGCTCGACCACCTCGGTCATGCCGGCGCCGTTCAGGCCGGCCAGCAGCACGGCCGACTTCACCTGGGCCGACGGTTCGGGCAAGCGATATGCGATGGTCTTCAAGGCCCCGCCCTTCAGCGCCAACGGCAGACGGCCGCCGTCGCGGCAGAGGAAGGCCGCGCCCATCTCGCCAAGCGGCCGCAAGACCCGCATCATCGGCCGCCCGCGCAGGCTTGCATCGCCGGTGAAGGCGACGGCGAGCGGAAAACCCGCCGCGGCCCCCATCATCAGCCGCGCCCCGGTTCCGGAATTGCCGCAGTCTATAATGTCGGCCGGTTCCTTGAAGGCCCCTTGGCCGACCACCCGCCAGCACCCCTCGCCGAGGCGTTCGACCTCAGCGCCAAAGGCGGCCATGGCGCGGGCGGTATGCAGGACGTCGTCGCCCTCGAGCAGACCTTCGATCCGCGTCTCGCCCACGGCGAGCGCGCCGAGGATCAGCGCGCGATGGGAGATCGACTTGTCGCCGGGCGCTTTCACGCGGCCCCGCAACGGCGATCCGGGCCGGGCCGTGAGGGTGGCGGGCGCCATGGTGGAACCGACTCCAATAACGAGGTTCAGAACGAAAGGGTTTAGCTTTTGACAGCGGCCCTCTCGCGTGGCAAGGGAGCCGCCCTCCGCCTAATCGTCAGACGCAAGAAGGATCGTTCTTGGCCAATCCCGAACTGGGCGCGAAGCAGATTTGCCCGGCCTGCCAAGCCAAATTCTACGACCTTGGCAGACGCCCAGCCACCTGTCCCAAATGCGCGACCCAATTTGATCCGGAAGAGGCGCTGAAGAGCCGCCGCGTCCGTGCCCGCGCCGTGCCCGCCGACTACGAGGCCGAGGAAGAACAGCCCAAGCCCGCCGTCGTCGAGCCGGACGGTTTCGAGGACGAGGTGGACGACACCCCGGAAGTGGACGAGGTCGCGGCCGAACCGATCGAGACCGACGATGACGCCGACGACTCCGAAGGCGTCGCCGCGCCGCCGGCCGACGACCTGGGCGTCGACTTCGCCGAGGAAGAGGAACTGGAAGAGGAAGCCGCCGACGTGCCCTTCCTGGAGGACGACGAAGACGAGGACGACAATTTCGAAGACGAGATCGAGGGCCTGCCCGACGACGAACCGGACTGATCGCCCGCGGGGCGCGGTGAGACGACCAGGCGCGGTTTTCGCCGGCTTGTTCCCGGGGCTTGATCGAAAAACGCGCTCGGCATAGGGTCCGCCCCCTTCGCGAGCGGGCCCTTCACCGCAACCGAAATACCCGAACTTTCGGGGCTATAGCTCAGCTGGTAGAGCGCTTGAATGGCATTCAAGAGGTCAGCGGTTCGACTCCGCTTAGCTCCACCACTTCAATAAATTAGGCCATGATGGCCGACCAAAGGGTGATCTGGGGAAACAACCGGCCTAATAGTGGGCCGCGGTCCCGTTCCGCATCTCCGCCGCCGTCGTTTGAGGGACATGGCCTGGGCGATTCGTCGGAGCGCCCATTGCGGCCGCGATGGTAATCCCGTTCGCGACGCAAAACGCCAGGTCTTCGTGGACTCCGCTTGATTCAGCGCCAGCCGGCCCGGCTTTCCCATGATGACCCGTTTCGGGCGTGACGCTAAGGGCGAGGATCGACCCTCCGCGGCGGTTGGGAATGTCCGTTCCTTGGCGCGATCTGTCTGGCTCGCACCACCATCGGCCTGCCCGTTGCGGAACTGAAGCACGAGCCCTCGACTTCAGCTCCGAAGGTAAGGTGAAGACGACCGCCCTCTTGAATCGGCAGGCCGCGTACTTGTCTTCGGAGCTCTCGATCCCCAAGTTACAATCCTGCCGTCCTTCCTCCGCGCCCGATTTCGGGCTGTAACCGGAATACCGAGACGAGCGAATACTCTAGCATTCCAGCGGCATCTCGCCGGAATCCTAACAAAGCTCCTCCGAGCGCCCTTAACGTTGCTCGGGGAAATGCCGGAACCCTCGGGAAGGACATTTCATGAGCAGCTGCTTGCAAGATCACCTCGAAGGCATTGATCACGGTTTGGAGACCCAACTGCTGAGCGAAGCGCCTCGGTGTTGCGATCCGCGCCCAAATCACCCGGCTCACGCATCCACACCTAAGTCGACATGCGACAGCTCCACAGATACTTGAATGCACGCGCGGCGACGCTTGTCGTTGGCGCGCTTGTGCTTTTCGCCGCCCAGTCCGCGCGCGCCGCCGATATCGAGGTCGACGTCGCCGGGGTCGAGCAGGCCCGCGGCCATGTCCGCGTCTCGATCTGCACCGAGGGCACCTTCCTGAAGACGACCTGCCCCTACGAGGGCTCGGCCGAGGCGAGACCCGGCCTCACCGTCGTGAAGATCGACGGCGTGCCGCCCGGCGTCTATGCGGCTCAGGTGTTCCACGACGACACCGACGGCGGCGTGATCCACCAGGATTTGCTCGGCATTCCCAAGGAAGCGGTCGGCTTTTCGAACGATGCGCCCCTGCACTTGGCCGGGCCGCGTTTCAGCGAGGCGGCTTTCTCGGTCAGGAGCGGCGTGGAGCGGATCGGCCTGAAGCTACGCAGGCTGTTCGGTGGCAGATAACTCCCCTGCCGGGCCGCGGTGCGCCTGCCCAGCCATGTGTGGTCAGGCCCATCGCCTGCCAGGGCATGGTTGAGAGACGCTCCAGCGGAATCCGAGCATCTGGGGGTGAACGGTTTTTTGCTGGCTCACCTGATATCGCGAACACTCGGACCCGACCAAATCCGCGGCTGACGACAGCCCCCGAACGCGCGTTGACGAAGCGCTGATGCAGCGTGGCTGATGCGGGCCGCTTGACCGTGACATCATTTTGGTGTCACTTTGGTGCGAATGGACACCACCCGCCTTGTGGACACCTTGCGCCACGACCTGTGCCGCGCCGCCGAATTGGGCGGCGAGGACGTCTGGTCGGCGGCCGAGCGGCTTTTGACCGCGCTCGAACCCTCCATGCGCCTGGTCCTGATGGAGGCCCTGTCGCAGGCCGCCGCGGAGATCGGCGAGGCCCTACCCGGCGTCGCCATCGAGGTGCGCCTGGTCGGCCGCGAGCCGGCGTTCGTGGTCGCCGGCGCCCCCGCCGCGCTGGCCGTCGAGACGGCGTTCGAGCCGGAGGACGGCGAATCCACGGCCCGCATCACTCTGCGCCTGCCCGAGGCGCTGAAAGCCCGCGCCGAAGCCCTGGCCACGCGGCGCGGACAGTCGCTCAACACCTGGCTGGTCGCCGCCGCCCGCGCCTCGGCCGCCGCCGCCGACGGGACCAAGCCGTCCGAACCCCACCGTCACGGCATGCCCGGACGGCGCGTCCAGGGCTGGGCGCGATGAGCAAGGCCGCCGCCATGAAGATCGCCAAAGCCTCGCGGCCTTCGCGCCCGGAAGCGACGCCAGGAAAGGTCGAACCCAATGACCGGTGACAGACGCATGCAAAACTACGAGACGCCGGAGCCGATCCGGCTGCGCGTCGACATCCCTCACGGCCGGATCAAGGTGCTAGCCGAGGAGACGGCGGTAACCCGCATCGAGCTGACCGCCCGTCACGGCGACGCCACGGCAAGGGCCTGGATCGCCGACGCCGAGATCACCCAGAGCGGCGACGACATCCTGGTCAGGGTGCGCAAGCAGGGCCTGGCGCTGTTCGGCGGCGGATCGATCGAGGCGGTGGTCCATGCGCCGCTGGGCAGCGCCGCCAGGCTTTGCACCGGCTCCGGCCGTGTCGAGACCATCGGGCGGCTTGGCGCCGTCAACGCCGCCAGCGGCTCGGGCCTCATCCGCCTGGACGACTGCGCCGAGGCGCGCGCCCACACCGGATCGGGCGACATCGTCATCGCCGCGTCGGCCGGCTCGGTCGACGCCAAGACCGGCAGCGGCCGGATCAGCGTCGGCAAGGTCGGCGCCGATGCGCGCATCGTCACCGGCTCCGGTCACGCCGAACTGGCCGAGGTCGCCGGCAACGCCACGCTGACGACGGCCTCGGGCAATATCGAGATCGGCCAGGCCGGCGACGGGCTGGAGGCCTTTGCCGCTTCCGGAAGTATCCAGGTGCGCCGCGCCGACCACGGCCGGGTACGCGCCAAGACCCTGTCCGGGCGCATCTGCGTCGGCGTCGCCAACGGCTCGGCCGCCTTGCTCGATATCACAACCTTCAGCGGGCGGGTGAATTCCGATCTGCAGGCCAGCGACGCGCCCGGGGACGACGAAAAGCGCGTGGAGCTGGTTCTCAGCACCATGAGCGGCAATGTGGATGTGGCGCGCGCGTGAGCCGTGGTCGCGTAGCCCCGCTCACGGAGGCGGCGGCTTCGCCGGGCCCGCCTCCCGCGGCGATTTGGTCCGGATCGCCGGCTGATCGCAAGCGGCCCAGTCAGACCAGCGTCGCGCCGCCATCCACCACGAGGATCTGGCCCGTCGTATAGGTCCCGCGCATCAGGTAGAGATAGGCCTCGGCCACCTCCGCCGGCTCGCCGATGCGCGGGATAGGCTGGCGGGCGGTCATGCGGTTGAACGCCTCTTCGCCGTTCTCCTGCACGATGCTATTCCAGACATCGGTGCGGATCATGGCCGGGCAGACGCCGTTGACGCGCACCGGCGCCAGGTCCACCGCCAGGCCGCGCACCAGGAATTCGATCGAGCCGGCCATGGCCGTGCTCAGCGGGCCTCCTTTGCGCGGCCGGTGGGCGACCGTGCCGTTGGTGAGGGTGATCGAGCCGTCCGGGGCAATGGTCTTGGAGCCGTGCTTGACCGCCGCGATGGCGCCCCAGTAGCGCACGGCTGAGCGATCCTTCGCCGCCTCCAGATCGGTCTCGGCCAAGTGGCTCGCGACGCCCCAGCCCACCCAATCGCCGGCGGTGAAGGCCAGGTGATCGAACGGCCCGATCCGTTCGAAGAAGGCCGCGACATTGGCCTCGTCCCTGACATTGACTGCGTGGCCGCTCGCACCCTGCCCCAACCGCTCGACGGCGGCGTCGACATTGGCCGCCCGGCTGGAGCCGACGACGACCTCGGCGCCCTCCGCCAGCGCCCCCTTCGCGACCGCAAAGCCGATGCCGGATGAACCGCCGACGACGACGATGCGCTTGGACTTAAGGGTCATGACGGTCTCCATCCGCGGGTTTGTCTGGCAGCCGGTCGGCATAATCCGGCAAGGCCCGGAACGAAAGGCCGCCGTCCCCATTATGCCATCGTAGCCGGCGGAGATGCCCCCACCCCCGCATGGTGAGATGAAGGCCCCGGTCCCCCCGCCGGGGCCTTCGCGTTGTCGGCCGGCCCGCACGGCGATGACACAGATCTCTCCGGCGGTCGCGATCAGCCGAACCGGCGGGCGTCGATGAAGGCGCAGGCCAGGCCGTTGTGGCCCCCGCCGATGATCACCGCATCGCGGCGCGAACCCATGCCTCAAGATTCGCAATCGGTTGGACCTGGCAGGCGGCCCAGGTCTAGCCTGCGCCAAAGCGAGCGCGGGAGACTTGAGTTTGCAAGACGGCGTCCTAGACGACCTCACCCTCCTCCTGCCGCCCCTGTTGCGGTCGCTGGAGGCGCTCGGCTTCATCGCGCGCAACCTCGACCCGGCGCGCTACGGGGCGGTGCTGGAGGTTGTCGGCGCGCCGGAAGACGCCCTGCGTCTCGTGCGCCCAGGGTTCGAGGCGTGGCCGGCCGAGCTGTCGGCCATGCGCGAGCGTCTGGAAGCCGCGCGCGACTGGGTGCTGGAGGCCTTCGACGGGTTGCGCTCGGCGCCGGACGAGGCGGACGGGTTGCGGGCCGCCTTCCGGGCTTTGCGGCTGCTCCCGCGCGCCCAGGAGGCGCTCTATCCGCTCGCCACCGGCCTGCCGCCGGTCAGCCGCTTTTTCCTCGAGCCCAGCCGCCGCGACGATGCGGCGTTGCAGACCCGCCTGAGCGAAGGCGAGCCGCGCGACGACGCGGGCCTGATCCAGATCGACGATCCGTCAAGCGGCCGCGGCGGCTTTTCCATGTATGTGCCCGAGGACTACACGCCGGAGCGCCAGTGGCCGTTGGTCATGGCGCTGCATGGAGGAAGCGGGACCGGCCGCGCCTTCCTGTGGAGCTGGCTGAGCGATGCGCGGACGCTGGGCGCGATTCTGGTCGCGCCCACCTCGGTCGGCGCCACCTGGGCGCTGTCGGGCCCAGACGGCGACACTCCGAACCTCTCCCGCATCCTGGATCATGTACGCGGCGGCTGGAGCATCGACCCCACGCGGTTGCTGTTGACCGGCATGAGCGACGGCGGCACCTTCACCTATGTCAGCGGCCTGGAGGCGACATCGCCCTTCACCCACCTCGCCCCGGTCTCCGCATCCTTCCATCCGATGATCGCCCAGATGGCCGACCCCGACCGGATGCGGGACCTGCCCATCTATCTGGTGCACGGGGTGCTGGACTGGATGTTCTCCATCGACGTGGCCAGGGGCGCCCATGAGGCCTTGAAAGCGGCGGGGGCGGACGTGACCTACCGGGAAATCGACGACCTCAGCCACGCCTATCCGCGTGAGGTGAACCCAGCCATCCTGGACTGGCTGGGGCGGCACGGAGGCGAGGCATGAGCGGCTGCACGCATCTGGGCGCGATCAGGAGAGTGACGCCCAGCGCCAAGGGTTGCGAGGAGTGCCTGAAGACCGGCGATGTCTGGCTGCACCTGCGGCTGTGCAGAGAATGCGGCCATGTCGGCTGTTGCGACGACTCGCCCAATCGGCATGCCACCAAGCATTTCCACGCCACTGGCCATCCGATCATCGAGGGCTACGACCCGCCGGAAGGCTGGGGCTGGTGCTATGTCGACGAGATGATGGTGGACCTGCCTGACCAGACGCCGCAGATCGGGCCGATCCCCAGATACTATTGAGCCGCAATGGTGGCGGTGGCCTGCGCCGCCA
>DASQSO010000054.1:0-7655 GCA_035642335.1 Caulobacteraceae bacterium | reverse complement strand
GGTGGACTATGTCGACCTCTACCAGATTCACCGCTTCGACTATCAGACGCCGATGGACGAGACGATCGAGGCTCTCGACGACGTGGTGAAGGCCGGCAAGGCGCTCTACATCGGCGCCAGCTCGATGTTCGCCTACCAGTTTTCCAAATACCTGCGGCGCGCCGAGCAGAAGGACCGGACGCGCTTTGCGATGATGCAGAACCACTACAACCTGCTCTATCGCGAGGAGGAGCGGGAGATGAACCCGCTGTGCCTGGAGGAAGGCGTCGGGTTGATCCCCTGGAGCCCGCTTGCCGGCGGCGTCCTGGCGGGCAACCGCAAGGCCGGCACCACCCGCGCCAAGTCCGCCGGCAACCAGGGGCGCTTCCAGCGCCCGGCCGACGAGGCGGTGCTGACGGCGCTCGACAAGGTCGCCGCCGCCCGGGGCGAATCCCCCGCCCAGGTGGCCATCGCCTGGATGCTGTCCAAGCCGGCGATCACCGCGCCGATCCTGGGCGTGACGAAGGCCGCGCACCTGGACGATCCGCTGAAGGCGGTGGAAAGCCCGCTCAGCGCCGAGGAGATCGCCATGCTGGAAGCGCCCTACGAGGCCCAGGCGGTCATCGGCGCCCTCGGCCCCGAGG
The DNA here is from genome assembly GCA_035642335.1 of Caulobacteraceae bacterium. Taxonomy (GTDB): domain Bacteria; phylum Pseudomonadota; class Alphaproteobacteria; order Caulobacterales; family Caulobacteraceae; genus Poindextera. The sequence continues at coordinate 7,032 of DASQSO010000054.1, read as the reverse complement.
CCGCGACGCCCCGCGAAATCCGCGCCGCGTCGGAGCCGCGGGTGGCGGCTTAGGGGCGGGCTCCGAGTCTATGGCCGCAGCCAGCCCTCTTCAGACTTCTCCCTCTGGGAGAAGTCTAGGAGACGCCAGCCGCGGCGTTCCAGCCGGCGACGATCGCTCTGAGTTCGCCCTCCGGGCCCAGCAGTTCCACGGCGCCGGAGCGCAGGCCGAGGATGCGGCCCGTGATCGCCTCCTCGGCGCGGACGCGGCGCACGATCAGGTCCAGCCCCGCTTCTATGTCGATCTCGGCCCGCGCCAGGGCGGCGATGACGATCGGCCGGCGGCCGTTGCTCAGCCAGAGCAGGGTGTCGGCCGTGGTCCTGGCGTCGCCGGCGGCGAAGACGCCTTCGCGCTCGCCCTCGTCGATGATGGCCGCCAGCGCCGGGGCGAGCTCGGAAAACACCGCCTCGACGATGCGGTGGTATAGGACCGCGTTCTCTGGCTTGAGCAGGGTGGTGAACATCGCCTTGAGTTCGGCGATGTGCTCGAGCTTCCACTCACGGCCGAACGCCAGGAGGCGGTTCAGCCGCTGCAGCGCGTTCAGCCCCCGCGTCGACCGCAGTTCGTCGACAAAGGCCACGCTCTGCTCGGCGAACCGGCGCGTGATCGCCTCCAAGAGGTCCTCCTTGGAGCGGAAGTGATGATAGAAGGCGCCTTTCGACAGACCCGTCGCCGAGATCACCTCGTTGATCGTCGTCCGCTCGTAGCCCTGCCTTAAGAACAGCCGCTGGGCGCAGTCGATCAGCTCGGCGCGGCGCACCGCCGGCGCCTTCAGCACCCGCCGCCTGGCGGCTGAAATCGTCTCGTCCTGGCCCGTCGCCAAGCGGTTCTCCTTCGTCGCCGTATTTGCAGACCGACCGTCGGTCTGTTACAAGTCTAGCTGAAGACGCGCGGATTGGAAGTCCCCCGCGCCGGCCCCAAAGGAGCGCGCCATGGCCCTGGCCGAATCCGTCGTCGAGCGTCCCAACCACGCCTACCGGCTGTCCAGCCCATTGCGGTTCGACCTCGTGGGCCAGGCCTTCAAGCGCAATCCCTTCCCGACCCTGGCCGCCATGCGCGCCGCCGGCCCGGTGATCCCGGTCAGGATGCCCCTGCTCGGCAAGGTGTGGCTGACCACCACCCACGCCGCCACCCTGGCCATGGTCAAGGACAACGCGGCGTTCGTCCAGGAGGGACGCCACGCCGGCAAGTCGGGCGTCCCCGGCATGCAATGGTGGATGCCCAGGTCGCTGAAGCTCCTGGCCAACAACATGCTGATGAAGGACGAGCCCGACCACCGCCGTCTGCGCACCCTGGTCGACAAGGCCTTCGCGCGCCGCGACGTGCTGGCCATGCGCGCAAACATCGAGGCCATCGCCGACCGGGTCCTGGACGGGTTCGAAGGCCGTGAGGAAGTCGACCTGGCCGACGCCTACGCCCGCCGCGTTCCGCTGGAGGTGATCTGCGACCTGCTCGGCCTGCCCGATGAGGACCGCGCGGATTTCGCGCGGCGAACCCAGGCCGCGGTCGCCATCAAGGGCGCGATCGGCATCTTTCAGGCGGCCGCCTCGTTCGAAAAGCTGACCGACTATCTGCGCGGCCAGATCGAGGCGGTTCGGCGCAACCCCCGCCGCGGCCTGATCGGCGAGTTGGTCTTGGCCGAGGAGGCCGGCGACAAGCTCGACGAGGACGAGTTGGTCTCGATGGTCTTCCTGTTGCTGGTCGCCGGCTTCGAGACCACCACACACCTGATCAGCGCCAGCCTCGTTGAGCTCGAACAGCATCCCGACCAGAAGGCCTGGCTGCTGGCCGATCCGGCGGCGCGCATGGAGCGGGCGGTGGAGGAGCTGGCGCGCCACGCCTCGCCGGTGCAGGGCGCCAAGGCCCGCCACGTGTCGCGCGACATCGACTTCTTCGGCCAGAGCCTGCGCCAAGGCGAACTGATCATGGCCTTCACCGCCTCGGCCAACACCGACCCCGACGTGTTCGACGCCGCCGAAGACCTGCGGCTCGACCGTTTCCCCAACCCGCACCTAGTGTTCAGCTCGGGCATCCATTTCTGCCTTGGCATGCAGCTTGCCCGCGTCGAGGCGCAGAGCGCGCTCGCGCGGCTCTATGCGCGGTTTCCGGGCCTCCAGATCATCGAGCCCGACAAGCTGGCCTGGATGGAGCGGCTGGGGATCCGCGGACCGATCGCCCTGCCCGCCCGTTTGCGCGCCGGGCCATCGCGTCCCGTGCAACGGGGCTGAAAGTCAAGTCGCCGACATTGCATAGCGCGAATCGCCCGAGCGCCGCCCGTCCATCCCAGACTCCTCCCCTGGCAGACGTCCAAAGCCGTCAGCCGTCAGCGAAGATGGCGTCGCCCAGTCTTGGCCAGGCCTCGTGCGGGCGCATCGGCGCGCGCAGGGTCTCGTAGTGGCGCTCGCAGAATCGGGTGAAGACGGCGCGGGCTTGGTCCTCGTCCAAGTCGATGACGGCGATCAGGTGAATGCACCGCGCCACGACCGAGGGCGCCAGGCAGCCCCGGTCGAGCACAAAGCCGGTGACCACCCCGGCGACGCGGGCGGCCACCCCGTGGGGGCCTGGCGACGGCGGGTTGCGGGCGCCGTTCAGGTCGAGGAAGCAGACCCCCAGATATCCGGCCAGCGCCTCGGCCTCGCGGCCCTGCTGGTCCAGCAGCGAGGCCTTGGCCAGCTGAACGTCGCGGTAGCCGCCCAGCTCCAGCCGCCGCATGTGCTCGAAGGCGCGATGGGAGACCAGCGAGGCGGTTACGTCATCTTCGGCCGGCTCGCGCCCGAAGCGGATGCGCAAGGAAGCGCGTTCGGCCTCCAGCTCCCGCTCGTCGAGCAATGGCCTGAGCGGTGAGGCGCCGCCGCGTTCGCGGGTCAGCTCCCACTGCCTCTCCAGCGCCTCGGCCTCGGCCTCGGTGACCAGCACCCGCTCCCGGTCCAGCGGCCGGGCGCGGACCAGGATTTCATTGGCGCAGTAGGGGCAGGGGCCGGACCGGCTCGGCCATTCGGGCAGGTCGCGCTGGCAACAGGGGCAGGCGCCGTCCATACGCCCCGCGGCTGTGTAAGCCTGAATACGCCGAGCACCCATCCCGAATCCTCGGGAAGCGGTTCGCCGCGAATCTCCACCGCTGCCCATCGCCGAGGCTGGTCAGCGCTTGTGGCGGAACCAAGGCAGCCCGACGCGGTGGTCAGTCGCTGGCCCAAACCCGTAGCCGCAAGCGCGACCACGAAATCTCCCCGGACGCTCCTATCAAGGCCAAGGGCCCGCTGGGTCGGGGCATTGCTTGAAATCCTGGACGCCGGACCCTAAACGACGTCGATGATCGAACCTGGTCGCCAGGGGGCGCCGGGTGGTGCGGGGCGGGGCCTCCGATATAGTGCGGCGTTTCGGATTGGACACATGAGGGCGATGTTGATCTCCTATAGCGCCCGGCCGGAATTACGTCGCGACCGAGCCAACTCCTCGTTCATCAATCAGTCGCCGTTCGTTCAATAGCCGCCCAGGAGGCATCGATATCTTAATGGCGGCGGGGAGACGCATACGCTGGCCTTTCATCGTTTTGGGCGCGATCGCCGTCCTGCTGGTCGCCTGGGTGATCTTCCATAAGAAGTCCAGCCCTCCCGCCGGACATCCAGCGATTCCGGTGACAGCGGCGAAGGCCGCCTCGCAGGATGTTCCGCTCACCATCACCAGCCTCGGCGCTGTCCAGGCATGGACGAGCGACACAATCCTCGCCCAGGTCAGCGGCAAGCTCCTTTCCGTCAACTTTGCCGAGGGAACCGACGTCAAGGCCGGCCAGGTCCTCGCCCAGGTCGACCCGGCGCCCTTCAAGGCGGCGCTCGACCAGGCGGAGGGGACGCTCGCGCGCGACCAGGCCGTACTGGCCGAGGCCAAGCTCGACCTGGCGCGCTTTCAAATCCTGATGGCTCAGGACTCGATCGCCCGGCAACAATTCGAGGACCAGCAGGCCGTCGTCAAACAGGACGAGGGAACCGCCCGCATCGACGCGGGGATCGTCGCGAACGCCAAAATCAATCTCGGCTGGTGCCGCATTGTCTCCCCGATCAGCGGACGCGCGGGCGTGCGCCTGGTCGATCCGGGCAATCTGGTCAGCGCCAGCGGTTCGATAAGCAGCACGCCCGCCACGGCGTCCGCGAACAGCACAAGCGGCGGATCGGCCTCCTCGACCAGCGCCAGCGGGACCAACGGCGGCAGCGGCATCGTCATCATCAATCAGGTCGAGCCGATCGCCGTGACCTTCACGGTTCCCGAGGGCGACTTTCAACGGCTGTCGGATGCGTCCAACGAGTTTCGCCAGGCCATGACCACCGACGCGACGAGCCAGGAGACCGGCGAGCCGCTGGGCCAGGGCCTGCTGACCATCGCGGACAACCGGGTTGATCCGGCAACCGGCACGGTCGAGCTGAAGGCGCGTTTCGCCAACACCGATAAGAAGCTCTGGCCTGGACAGTTCGTCAACGTCACGCTCACGCTCCAAACCCTTTCAAACGTCATCACGATTCCGACCACGGCCGTGAACCACGGACCAAACGGCGCCTTCGCCTTCGTGGTCGGGGCGAATAACAAGGTGTCGATGCGCCCGATCACCGTGTCGTGGACCCAGGGTCAGCTCGCGGTGATCAAGAGCGGCGTCAAGCCGGGAGAGATCGTCGTCACCGACGGGCAGATGATCCTGAAGGCCGGCTCTAGCGTCAGGGTCGTTCAAGCCGCGCCGGCCGGGTAGCCAAGCCCTTGAGCATCTCAAGCATCTTCATCCGCCGACCGATCGCCACGACGCTGCTTTCGCTAACGTTTCTGCTGGTCGGGATCGTCGGCTATTTCAGCCTGCCCGTGTCGGCCCTGCCGAACGTCAGCTTCCCTACCGTTCAGGTCAGCGCGAGCCTGCCGGGGGCCAGTCCCGAGACCATGGCCTCGAACGTCGCCACGCCGCTCGAGCGCCAGTTCTCGCTCATTACCGGCATCACCCAGATGACCTCGGTGAGTTCGCTTGGTTCAACCAGCATCACCTTGCAGTTCGATCTTTCGCAGAACCTCAACAATGAATTCGAGCAGGTGCAGGCGGCGATCAACGCCGCGAGCGCCCAGCTGCCCAGCAATCTGCCCGCCCAACCCACCATCCGCAGGGTCAATCCGGCCGATTCGCCGATCATGATCCTCTCGCTCAGTTCCGATACGATACCGATCGACACGATCGACAACTATGCCGACGTCATTCTCTCGCAACAGGTTTCGCGGATCGACGGAGTGGGGCTGGTCACCATCGGCGGTCAGCAGAAGCCGGCGGTGCGCATCCAGATCGACCCCCGCAAGGTCGCGGCCCGAGGCCTGCAATACGACAATGTCCGCGCGGCGCTCGTCGCCGCCACCACCAATTCCCCCAAGGGTGCGATCACCAGCCCGCAACAGGGCCTGACCGTCTACGCCAACGACCAGATCCTGTCCGCGGAGCCGTGGAACGACTTGGTCGTCGGCTACAATGGCGGCAAGCCCGTGTTCCTCAGAGACCTGGGCCGGGCGATCCAAAGTGTTGAAAACAACCAGATCGGCGCCTGGGTCTACCCGGGCAAGGCCAACACCGACCCCTCGCTGAAGGGGGGGCCGAGCATTCTGCTGGTCATCTACGATACCCCAGGCGCCAACGTCATCTCCACCGTTGGTCGGATCAAGGCCGCCCTCCCCGGCCTGCAAGCGAATATCCCCCCCGGCATCGCCTTGCACGTTCTGATGGACCGGACCCAGACCATCACCGCCTCGGTCCAGGATGTGAAGATCACCCTGCTGATCACGATCTTCCTGGTGGTGGTGGTCATCTATCTTTTCCTGCGCAACGTGCGCGCGACCCTTATTCCCAGCGCCGTGATTCCGCTGGCGTTGCTGGCGGCGACCGCGATCATGCTGCCGCTCGGGTTCAGCCTCGACAATCTCTCATTGATGGCGTTGACCATCGCCGTCGGTTTCGTTGTCGACGACGCGATCGTCATGGTCGAGGTGATCTGGCAGCGCCTCGAACGGGGCCAGTCGGCGTTCGACGCCGCGCTGGAGGGGTCCGGCGAAATCAACTTCACCGTCGTCTCGATCTCGATTTCTCTGGTCGCGGTGTTCACCCCCCTGATGTTCATGGGCGGAGTGGTCGGGCTGCTGATCCGCGAGTTCGCCATCACTCTGAGTGCGGCTGTGATGCTGTCGCTTGTGCTGACCTTGACCCTGACGCCCATGCTTTGCGCCAGGTTCCTCAAGCCGCCACTACCTCCATCGAACTGGTTCACCCGCATGCTGGAAACCAGCTTCCACAACCTCGAACGGAGCTATGCGCGCGCGTTGGATTTCATTCTCCGGTTCAAGCTCCCGACCCTGATTGTCTTCATCATTACGATCATCGTCGCCGGCATTCTTTACGTCACATCCTCGACCGGCTTCTTCCCACAGCAAGACACCGGCTTCCTCACCGGCGTGATGCTCACCTCCCAGGACGCGTCCTTCCAAAAAGCGCAAACCAAGGTCAAGGCCGTCGCCCATGTGGTGAGTCAGGATCAGGACGTCGCCGGCTTCGGAATGTTCGTCGGGGGCGGCGGCGCCAACCAGGCCAACATGTTTATCGCGCTGAAGCCAAAGGACGCCGGACGCAAGGCCTCCGCCGACCAGATCATCGCCAGGCTCAGGCCAAAGCTGGCCCAGCTCGTGGGCGTGCAGACCTTTCTCCAGGCGGCCCAGGACATCAATGTCGGTGGTCGCCCCGGCCAGGCCCAGTATCAATACACCCTGTCCGATTCCGACCTGACCGAACTGAACGCTTGGGCGCCGCGTCTGCTTTCCGCCTTGAGACAGCTGCCGCAACTCAAGGACGTCAGTTCAGACCAGCAATCCAACGGCGGGGCGCTGAACCTGACCATCGATCGCAACGCCGCCGCGCGATTTGGCATTTCTCCGGCGGATATCGACAACGCGGTCTACGAACTGATCGGCCAGGCCGAGATCACTCAG
>DASQSO010000053.1:0-2958 GCA_035642335.1 Caulobacteraceae bacterium | reverse complement strand
CGGCAGCCGCTTCGCCAACTGGCTGGGCCGGCTGGTTCTGCACCAGCATCTCAGCGACCCGGTCTCCGGCTTCTTCATGATCCGGCGCGAACGGCTCGAGGCGGTGGCGCCGCGCCTAACCACGGTGGGCTTCAAGGTCCTGTTCGACATCATCGCCTCACAGACCGAGCCGTTGCGGATTGTCGAACTGCCCTTCGTCTTCCGCGAGCGGCTGGCGGGCGGCTCGAAACTCGACCGGCGCATGGTGATCGACTATCTCGGCCTGCTCTTGAACAAGCTGACCGGCGGCCTGATCCCCACCCGCGCCCTGATGTTCGGCCTGGTGGGCGCCAGCGGCGTCGCCGTTCAGCTGGCGGCGGTGAAGGGATTTCTGCTCCTTGGTCTCGGCTTTTCGCTGGCGCAGTTCGCCGGCTCGATGGTGGCGATGACGTCGAACTACCTGATCAACAACGAAGTGACTTATCGCGACCGGCGCAAGTCCGGCTGGCCGCTGCTGCTCGGCTACCTGAAGTTCTGCGCCCTGTGCAGCATCGGCCTGGCCGCCAATGTCGCGATCGCCTCGGAGGTGCACCAGCTACTGCCGATCTGGTGGCTGGCCAGTATCGCCGGCGCGGCCTTCGGCGCCCTGTGGAACTATGTCTCTACCGCCGCGGCGGTGTGGTGAGGGGTTCTGCGCCGTGGCGCAAACGCGCTAAGGTCCAGCTGCATCAACAGAGGAACCGCCCATGACCACCGACCTGTTTTCGCTCGCCGGCCGCACCGCCCTGATCACCGGCGGCTCGCGCGGCATCGGTAAGATGATCGCGGCTGGCTTCATCGCCCAGGGCGCCAAGGTCTATATCTCCTCGCGCAAGCCCGGTCCGTGCGATGTGACGGCGGCGGAGCTATCCGAGGGCGGCGGGGTCTGCGTTTCGCTGCCGCGGGACGTCTCCACCGTCGAGGGCTGCAAGGCGCTGGCGGCGAGCTACGGCCAGCATGAGTCCAGGCTCGACATTCTCGTCAACAACGCCGGCGCGGCCTGGGGCGCGGATTTCGACGAATTTCCCGAGAGCGGCTGGGACAAGGCCATGGACCTGAACGTCAAGTCGCCCTTCTTCCTGACCCAGGCCCTGCACGGCCTGCTCAATGCAGCGGCGTCGGAAGACCGGCCCGCCAAGGTGATCAACGTCGCCTCGATCGATGGCCTCAGGCCCAACCCGCAGGAGACCTATTCCTACCACGCCAGCAAGGCCGGGCTTATCCACCTGACACGGCGTATGGCCGCCCGGCTGATCCGCGACCATATCTGCGTCTCGGGCATCGCCCCGGGCGCCTTCGCGTCGGACATGAACCGCGACGCCCGCGACCATGGCGATGAGGTCGCCCGCCGCATTCCCGCTCGCCGCATCGGCCGCGATGACGACATGGCCGGTGTGGCCATCTACTTGGCCTCGCGCGCCGGCGACTACGTGGTCGGCGAGACCATCGCCGTCGATGGCGGCGTCACCTACGCCAGCGCCGGCGCGATCTAGGCCGCCGTGAAACGGATGGGCAGCGACTTCAGCCCGTTGACGAAACCGCCATGCGACATGCGCGGCGTCCCCGCCAGTTCGACCGACTTCAGCCGCGGCAGCAGATCCTCGTAGAGGAGGCGCATCTCCATCTTGGCCAGGTGCTGGCCGAGGCAGAGATGGGCGCCGTAGCCGAAGGCGAGCTGGCGGTTGGGCGCGCGGTCGGCGCGGAAGGCCTGGGCGTCGTCGAACACGCTCTCGTCGCGGTTGCCCGAGGCGTAGCAGAGCATCAGCCAGTCGCCCTTGGCGATGGCGCGGCCGCCAACCTCGGCGTCCTCGGCGGCCGAGCGCATGAAGGTCTTCACCGGGGTGGCCCAGCGGATCGCCTCGTCGACCAGACCGGGGATCAGTGTCGGGTCGGCCTTGACCGCCGCGAACTGGTCGGCGTGCTCGCACAGCGCCTGCATGGCGCTGGCGGTGGTCGATGAGGTGGTGTCATGGCCGGCGGTGGCGACGATGACATAATAGCTCATCGCTTCGAACTCGGAGATCGGCCGTCCGTCGATCTCGCTGGTGGCGATCAGCGTGGCCAGGTCCTCGCGGGGGTGGGCGCGGCGATCGGCGCTGATCTTGGCGAAATACTGGTAGAAGTCGGCGAGCACACCCTGGAGGGCGCCCATGTCGAGTGGATCGGCGTCCGGCTTTTCCTCGCGGCCGAGGTCGGGGTCGGCGGCGCCGAACAGCTCCTGCGTCAGCATCAGCATGCGCGGCTCGTCCGTTTCAGGCACGCCGAGGATTTCCATGATCACGTGCAGGGGATAGTGCAGCGCCACCTCGCTGACGAAATCGCATTGGCCGCCTGAGGCAAGCATCCGGTCGATCGAGGCTCGCGCGATCACGCGGATGCGGTCCTCCAGCTTGCGGATGTTCTGCGGCAGGAACCAAGCCTGGGTCAGCACGCGGTATTTCGGATGGTCCGGCGCGTCCATCTGCACCAGGCTACGCACCAGGTGCGGGCTGCCGCCGGTCATCTGCCGGACGCGGGCGTCGCCCGCGGCGCTCACGATGGTGGTGGAGCGATCACCGGAGTGGAAGAGGGCGTTCTGGCGGCTGACCTCGAGGATGTCGGCGTGCCGGGTCACCACCCAGAAAGGGTCGTACCCCTCAGGCTGGGCCACCCCCAACGGATTGTTGGCGCGCAGCCAGGCATAGGTCTCGTAGATGCGCCCGTCGGCATAGGCGCTGGGGTCGACCAGCGTCTGGGCGATAGGCTCGGGGATAGCGATTTCAGACGCGGCCATGACGTTTCCGGCCTGGCGATCAGGAAAGGCTTGCCTTCCTTTACGGCAATGCCGTGTCTCCTCCTTGCCGTATGATTTACGGTTGTTTTGATAGGCGAGGCGCTGCCTGAGGGCAATGAGCGGCGCGCGCGGGACGGAAACTTGCAAGGCCAATGACATCAGCGGCT
>DASQSO010000052.1:0-8359 GCA_035642335.1 Caulobacteraceae bacterium | reverse complement strand
GCCGTGATCGGTGCACAGGATCACCAGGGTGTCGTCCCAGAGATCGTGATGGTCGAGCCGGTCGAGCACCTTGCCCAGCCAGTGGTCGATCATGGTCAGCTTGCCGCCGTAGAGGGCGCGAATCTGCCTGGCCTGGCGCTCGTCGAGCACGCCCTTGGCGACCCCGCCGTCGATATAGGGCGGCCAGATCGGATGCGGGCCGGTCCAATCCGGATCGTACATCCGGGCATAGTGTTCCGGCGTGTCGAACGGCTCGTGCGGGTCGAACTCGTCGACGAACAGGAAGAAGCGGTCGTGCTGGCCGGCGTTGTCGTCCAGCCAGGTCGCCGCCGCCTGCATTGTGCGTGGGCCGGGAAAGTCGGCCTCGCCGCGGAACCAACCGCGGGAATTGTCGTAGGGCATCTCGCGCGGGAAGAACTTGGGCGAGCCGACCCAACTCGGATCGGCCTGCGTCTTCCAGGGGTCGCCCTCGTGGCCGCGCTGGTAGTCCCAGGCGGAGAAATCGATGTGGTAGTTCTCGCCGCCGGCCTCGAAGAGGTGCGGGTGGTCGGAGATCAGCTGGGTGGTGACGCCGGCGGCGCGCAGCTGGCAGGTGATGGCGTCTTCCCAGAGCTCGATCGAGCCCCAGGGCTTCCACAAAAAGTCCAGCGCCCCGCAGAGGATGTCGTGGCGGGCCGGCATGCAGGGCAGCGAGCCGGTGAAATGGCGGGTGAAGCGCACCGAGCGCGCCGCCAGCCGGTCGAGATTGGGAGTGGCGAATTCCTTAGCCCCGTAGGCGCCCAGCATGTGGCGATTGAGGCTGTCGAGCAGGATGACGACGGCGTTCTTCGGGGCGTTCTTCGGCGCGCGCCGGGTCCCGGCGGCGTCCGCGGAGGATGGGTCGGCCTTGCTCACGGCCGCCATAGAAACCGGTCTGGTGCGCCGCGCAAGCCGCCTAGGCGGCGTTGGAGCGGTCGGCGGACTTGGCCAGGGTCTTGGTCAGGCGGACGACGGCGCGGCGAACCTCGGGGTCGGGGATTTTCGCGAAGGCGTCCAGCAGGTCGAAGGCGCCGGGCATGGCCAGGTGGCGGAACATCGGCTTGTCCGCGCGGCCCGCGTCCTCGCCGACCAGGGCCGCCACCGAGGTGTCCAAGGCGTCGGCGACCCTGACCAGGGTGGAGGCCGAGACGCGGTTGTCGCCCCGCTCGTACTTCTGCACCTGCTGGAACGTCAGCCCCAGCGCGTTGGCGAGCTTGGTCTGGCTCAGGCCCAGAAAAACCCGTCGGGCGCGAATCCTCGCGCCCACATCGATGTCGATCGGATCCGGCGTCGCGGTCATGCGGCCTCGCTCGCAGCTGGATGCAACCCGGAGACTTGAGCATCCGGGCAAGCCAACCTATGCGGCAAGGTCAAGCTCCGCAACTGGGCGCATGATCACAGTTGGACAAGCCGCAATCCGCGCCGCTGGTCGATCACGTCGTCGACCTTGCGGATCTGGACAAAGGGCGCGACCAGGGCGTGAGTGATGGTCTTGATCGCCTCCAGGCCCGAGGCGTTGGCGGCATCGGGCCGCAGGGTGTCCTCGATCAGGACGACGGCGATGTCGTGGTCGTGGGCGGACAGCGCCGTGCCCAGCGAGGTCGAGGACAGCGACAGTGAAAGGATCACCAGTTCGAGGTCGGGGTCTTCCTTGACCGCGTGGCGGAACACCCGGTTGGAAAAGGCCGAGGCGCCCGTGCGGTAATAGACCGCCTCGATCGGCCGCGGCTCAAGCCCGGCCAGCGGCTTGGTCGAACGGCCCGCGGTGTGGGGATAGACGTGGCTGATCGTCCATTCGGTGGTGCGCGCATAGGTCAGGAGGCGGCGGCACCGATCGATGCGCAGCTGCGCTTCGGGGCTGAGCGGCCGCGCTCCGCGCACCAGATCGAGGCAGACCAGGTGGCGGACAACAGGCGCCTGGTCAGTACGGAGTTGAATCATGTTTGACTACACACAGACCTGTTCGGGTTGATGAGCGAAGGATCGATCGAGAACGCCCGGCCGGTCCCATTCGCCCTCCGGACGCAGCAGGATGGAAGGGTCGGAATCGATGCAGATCGCGTCGTCCGGCGGACTGAGTGCGAACTCCATCTCGACATAATCGTAGTCGGAGAAGGAGAAGAGCGGCCGATCTGGGCGCACCCAGCCGCCAAAGTGGCGCTTCCAGAACGGCGTCAGCCGCAACTGAGCGTGGCCCATCAGGGTGCGATAGCCTTTGCGCTCGGCCAGATCGAACGCCGCCCGCGCCAGCATCATCAGGCCAGGCCCGCCGCGATACTCCTTACGAATGGCCAGGCGCTCCAGCTTGGCGAAGCCGGCGAACCAGCGCATCCGCACCACCCCGACGGGCTCGCGTCCGGCGCGCAGGATCAGGTGGGTGGCGCCGGCGAAGTCGTTGCCATCGAATTCCTCGTCGAACGGGCAGGTTTGCTCGCCCATATAGACCAGCGCGCGAATGGTCGTGACCTCCAGCAGGTCGCTGAAGGTGCTAGCGACGGTGACCTTCATGCTTTGGGCCAGAAGGTCGGTAGAGTGCCCGACGACGAGCGGTTTCATGGGAGCGTTCATGCCGCGGCCGCCTCGACATGAGTGATCGGGGTCCGGCAGACGACGCCGGTGGTCGAACGCCTGAGCGGCTTGAAGCCCAGCCGGCCGGTCATCAACCGCTCGCCTGCGCGGGTCGCCGGTCGACCGTAGCAATCCAGGTGTGGCACGGCGACGCGGTCGATGCCGATATAGCCCTGGATCAGCCGCTGCGCCGTCCTGAGCGAGGTGGCCGCCATGCCCCAGGCATAGAGCGCCGACGGCTCCTCGCCGCGTCGGATGATCTGCGCTGGAGACGGATCGAGACCGTCAAGGCTATCGGCCCGCACGGCCCGCAGGCCCGCCTGATTCAGAAGAATGAGCGCCAGGACGCCGGAAAGCGCGCCGTGTTCGCGGGCGACGAAGAGTCCCGCGCCAGTCTGCTCGTGAACACGCCGCAGCGTTTCCGGATGGGCGATATTTGGGCCGATAAGATCGACGGCGAGTTGATAGGCCTCGCCGACCTCCTTATCGACAACAGGGAAAATTTCCCAGCGCACAAGCTCAGCATGTATAGTCTGAACGACGCCTTGTACCGCTTCGAACTTTGAGGATCTTTCTATCAACATGACCAGCCTCCGACTTGTGCCGTTGTTCGGTTGGGTAGAATCTTGATGCGGGCAGGGGTACTCATGAAGATCGCAAGAGTGGCTTCTGGATTTGAGAGGGGTCGGTCGTGGTGAACGTCGTCCGACGCAGGGCCAACTGGACAGACCTGCGGCTGTTCTGGGCGGTGGCCGAACTGGGCAGCTTCGGCGCGGCGGCGCGCAAGCTGGAGTTGGGGCTGACCACCGTCACCCGCGCCATCGACAAGCTGGAAGACCGGCTGGGCGCGAAGCTGTTCATGCGCGGACCCCAGGGCGTCTCGCTGACCGAGGCTGGGCGGCTAGCCTATGACCGGGCGCTCAGCATGGAGCGGATGGCCGAGGGGCTGGAGAACGACATTGCCGGCATCGAGAAGGCGGCCGAGGGCAGTGTCAAGCTCATGGCGCCCGACGGCATCGCCGGGATTTTCCTGACGCCCTTCATCCCCGAATTCCTCAGGGCCAATCCGAAGGTGGACCTGACCATCGACTGCGGCCTGTGGCCGGACAAGCCGATGGACGGCGATGTCGACATCACCTTGACCTTCACCGAGCCGAAACAGCCCGATTCCATCGCCATGACCATGGCCCATTTCCACTACGCGGTGTTCGCCTCGCGGGAATATCTGGACCTGTACGGCACTCCGGAGAGCTACGAGGACACCGTCACACACCCTTACGTCCACCACGTCGGCCAGGATCATCAGCGCGAGTCCTGGACCAGCCGCGCTGTGCCGTTCCTGGAGTTCATGCACCGGCGGATCGAGACCAATTCGAGCGCGGTCTCGTTCGCGGCGGTGAAGCACGGCGCCGGCACCGGCGCGATGCCGACCGCCATCATCCCGCTGGAGCCATCGTTGGTCATGCTGGATGCGCCGCCGCTGGCGACGGTCAAGCTGTGGCTGGTCTATCACCGCGACGTCGGCAAGTCGGCGCGGGTTCGCTGCGTCATCGACTGGCTGAAAGAGGTGTTCGATCCCCGCACCAAGCCTTGGTATCGGGCGGAGTTCATCCACCCGCGCGAATTCCCCGCCTATCTCGACCACGAGGCCATGCGGCCGTGCCCGATCGCCGATGAGGATCCTGTTCGCCGCCGTAGCCGCACCCGGCGGCTGAGCTAGAGTTCAGCCGCTGTTGCGCAGTCCGGCGGAGACGCCGTTGATCGACATATGGATGCCGCGGCGGACATCGTCGTCGGCCTCGCCGGCGCGATGGCGGCGCAGGAGTTCGACCTGCAGCACGTTCAGCGGGTCGATATAGGGCAGTCGCAGCCGGATCGACTGGGCCAGCCGCTCGTCGTGCTGCAGCAACTCCGACTGGCCGGTAATGGCCAGCACCGCGCCGCGGCAGCGGGTCCATTCGGTTTCCAGCCGCGCGAACACCGCCCGCGCCAGGTCGCGATCCTGAACCAGGCCCGCATAGCGGTGGGCGATGCCGAGGTTCGACTTGGCCAACACCATCTCCATGTTGGCCACGGTGGCGCGGAAGAAAGGCGAGGCGGCGTGCAGGCGCTTCAGGCCCTCGACGCCGCCGTGTCTGGCCAGGGCGTCGTCGCCGACCGCCGCGCCGAAGCCGTACCAGCCCGGCAGCATCACCCGTGACTGTGACCAGGAGAACACCCAGGGAATGGCGCGCAGGTCGGCGATGCGGCTTGAGGCGGTGCGCGAGGCCGGCCGCGAGCCGATCTTCAGGTCGGCGATCTCGCTGACCGGGGTCGACTGGCGGAAATAGTCTTCGAAGCCGGCGGTTTCATAAACCAGGTCCCGATAGGCGATGCGCGCCGCCGCGCTCATGGCCGTCAGCGCCTCGGCGAACTCGTCGTCGGCGGCGTCAGGCGCTTGGTCGAGGCCGGCCAACAGCGTGGCGGCGGCGATGGTTTCCAGGCTGATCAGTCCGCCCAAGGGGTGGCCGTACTTGCTGGCCACCACCTCGCCCTGTTCGGTGATGCGGATGCCGCGCGCCACCGCGCCCTTGGGGAAGGCCTGGATCGCTTCGAAGGTCGAACCGCCGCCGCGCCCAACCGCGCCGCCGCGGCCGTGGAAGAAGCGCAGGTCGACGCCGCGCGCGTGGCCGAGCGCCACCAGCCGCCCGATCGCCGAGCGGGTCTCCCAGTTGGAGGTGACGTAGCCGCCGTCCTTGTTGGAGTCGGAATAGCCGATCATCACCTCTTGCAGATTGTCCTGGGCCTTGAGGATGGCGCGGGCGATCGGCAGGTCCAGCCACGTGGCCATGGTGGCGTCGCTGGCGTGCAGGTCCTCGATGGTCTCGAACAGCGGCACGATGCGCAGCGCCGAGGCAGGATTTTCGCCCGGCGTGAACAGGCCTGCTTCCTTCAGCAGGATGGCCACCTCGAGCATGTCCGAGGGACTGGTGGCCTTGGAGATCACGTAGTTCTGGATCGATCCGGGGCCGAAGCGGGCGCGCAGCCGCGCGGCGGCATCGATCACGCCAAGCTCGCTGGCGGTCTCCGCCGAATAGCCGCGATAGGGCGAGCGTAGCAGGCGCGGGCTGGCGAGTTCGGCGCAGAGCAGCTCGACGCGCTTGGCTTCACTGAGTTTCGCGTAGTCCTGGGTGACGTCCGACCGGGCCAGTAGCTCGCCGACCACGCGCTCATGGACATCGGAGTTCTGGCGTAGATCCACCACCGCCAGGTGGAAGCCGAAGGCTTCGATCGCCTCGCGCACGTCGAACAGGCGGCCATCGGCGATATCGGCGGCGCCGTTGGCGCGCAACGACTGAGCGACCACATCGAGATCGGCCGCCAGCGCCGCGGGGGTCGCGTAGGCGCCCAGGCTCACCCTGGGTGGCCGCACGGGGCCACGGCCCAGGATGGCGGTCCGGGTGGCCGCCAGGCGACCGTAGCAGCCCACCAGGGCGCGGCGGTAGGGCTCGTCCTCGCGCTGGGGGGTGTCGTCGCCGCTGGCGGCCGCCAGGGCGGTCAAAGCCTCGCTGACACCGATGAACTCGTCGGCCAGGGAAAGCTCGCCGCCCAGGGCGTGGACTTGGCTCAAGTACCAGTCGATGGCTGCCTCGCCCTGGCGGGTCAGGGCATAGTCCAGCGTCTGGGCGCCGACGAACGGGTTGCCGTCGCGGTCGCCGCCGACCCAGGAGCCGACCTGCATGCAGGCGCCGGACTCGACGCCGGTCAGCTTGGCGAGGCGTCGCTTCAGGGCTGGCACCTCGGGCAGGAAGGTAGCCGCGAAGATCGAGACGGCGTTGTCGATCTCGTCACTGACATTGATCCTGACCGAGCGCAGCATCCGGGTCTGCCACAAGATGCGGACATCGCGCTTGATGGCCGCCTCGACATCGCCGCTGGGCTCGCCGCGGTCGGCCGCTTCCAAGAGGGCGGTTATCGCGGTCTCGCGGTCGAGGATGCTGGTGCGGCGCACCTCGGTGGGGTGGGCGGTGATCACCGGCGCCATCACCGCGCCCTTCAGGAAGGCTCGGGTCTGTTCGGAGGCCAGGTCCAGGTTCTCGCGCATGCGCTCCAGCGGGCTGGGCTCGGCCAGGGCGGCGCGGCGCACCAGGTGGTCGTCGGCGATGTTCACCAGCTGCGAGAAGAGGGCGAAACCGCGGATCAGCAGGAGGGTGTCGGCGAGCGAAAGCCCCATCAGCATGTCGCGCAGGCCGGCGTCGGACTCGCCGCTGCGGTGCTCATCCACCGAGCGGGAGCGGATCGCCTCGATCCGGTCGAAGACCACCTGGCCGTGCTGCTCGCGGATCACGTCGCCGAGCAGCCGCCCGAGCAGCCGCACCAGGGTGCGGCTGGCGCGGTCGCCCACCGGGGACGGGCGGTCTGAACGGTTGGCCGTCTTGTCCATCGGTCGGCTCGCTATGGGGCTTTAGGTTAGCCACAGGATTAGCGCGCCAGGGCTCGTCTCGCACCCGCGAAATGGGCCAGCGCTGTCAGTAGAAATTCGGCGCCACGCTCAACCTTTCGCCGGCATGGAGCGGTCGCGCCCCGTGCACCCGGTCGTCGGCGAACGAGATCAGCATGTTGGCGGTCCGCGTCACAACGATCGGTTCGGCGAGGCTACGACAAGCTCGCGCGAAACTCCCTCGCCGATGTTCAACTCGCCGCCATCGCTATCTTGCTCCGCTGAACGCAGGCTCTATTGTTGGGTGTTGAACACCTCGGATTTTAACGTCAGATTTCAACAGCGAGATCAGCCCGTGCACGCCGGGGACTAGGATGGAGTGGGTTCCCAAGGACTAGGCTCATGCCCAAATCCATCCTTCCCTATCTGGCGATCGGCCTGCTGGCCGCGGGCGCCGCGCATGCGCAGTTTGGCGGCGGCGGCGGTCCAGGTGGCGGCTATGGCGGCGGCCATGGGCATGGCGGCCCCGGCGGCGGCGGCCCGTCGGGCAGCTCAAGCTCCAGCTCCACCAGCGCGGCTGCGCCCAGACCGCGTCTCATCCCGCCGGATCTGGTCGAGATCGTCGGCGTGATCCAGGCGATAGACGCCGACTCCAACCGCATGACCATCGCCTACGAGCCTGTGGAGGCGCTGAATTGGCCGGCCGGGTCCATGCCGTTCGTGGTCGCCGAGCCGGACCTGTTCAAGGGCGTGAGCGTCGGCGAAAAGGTGCGCTTTCGGATGGAGAGCCAGCAAATCTACGACTTGAAACCGTTTTGAACTCTAAGCGGAGGGCCGGGTTTCCGGTTCACGGAACGCTGACATGGACTGGCGCATTTCAGTCGCCATGAGACGTTCGCAGATATTCAGAACCACGGTGCTCGCGTCCATCGGTGTCGCCGCCCTGACGCTGGGGGCCTGCAATCGAAACGGATCGGCCTCTTCCAGCCAGAACGGGGCCTATGTCGCCGGACAGACGGTTTCGTCGCTTCCCGAAAGCGGCCAGCGGTCGCTGCCGCCCAGCAGCGAGTACCAGCGCGTGGCCAATACCCCGCCGCCGCAGATGCCGGTCTACGACCAGCCGCCGATCCCGGCGCCAGGCTATGTCTGGACGCCGGGCTACTGGGACTGGAGCGACGACGACGGCGACTACTATTGGGTCCCGGGCAGCTGGATCGAGCCGCCAGGCCCCGACCTCTACTGGACCCCGGGCTACTGGCGCTACTACGACGGCCGCTATCTTTTCAGCGACGGCTACTGGGGGCCGCAGGTCGGCTTCTATGGCGGCGTCGACTATGGCTACGGCTATGAAGG
>DASQSO010000051.1:0-4296 GCA_035642335.1 Caulobacteraceae bacterium | reverse complement strand
GAAGCCAACCAGACAGACTTATCCACAATCATCCACGGCCCTGTCGATCGCCAAAGGCGATCGACAGCGACAACAACCACTGTGGCTTATTAAACTGTCTCACCGAGGGGGGACGCTCCAGTTTCTCTTCTTCGTGTCCTTCGTGTTCTTCGTGCCCTTCGTGGTAAAAAACCTGCGTCCCCGCTTTCGCGGGATGAGCGGATAAAAATCAGATCACCCCGTCCTTGGCCAGGGCCGCCAGGTCCGCTTCGCCGAGGCCCAGCAGACCGCCCAGCACCGCCGCGTTGTCCTGGCCGACGCTCTGGGGCGCGATGGAGCGGATGGCGCCGGGCGTCCCCGACAGCTTGGGGAAGACGTTCTGCATCATCAGCCCCTTCCAGCGCGGATGCGGCACCTCGACGATCGCCTCGCGGGCGGCGAAATGCGGATCCTCGAGCATCTCCGGCGCGCGATAGATGCGGCCCGCCGGCACCGAGTGCTCCAGCATCAGCGCCTCGACCTCGCCCACGGCAAGGCCGCCGGTCCAGGCTTCGATCAGCTGATCGAGTTCGGTCTGGTTCTCGCCGCGCGCCGCGTGGGTCTTGTAGCGCGGGTCCTCGGCCAGCTCCGGGCGGCCCATGGCCTTGGCCAGCCGCGCGAAGATGGCGTCGTTATTGGCCCCGATCATGTAGTCGCCGTCACGGCAGCGATAGACGTTCGACGGCGCGATGCCGGTCAGGATCGAGCCCGAGCGCTCGCGCACGATGCCGGCCACCGCATATTCCGGCACCAGGCTCTCCATCACCTGCAGCACCGCCTCATAGAGCGCCGAGTCGACGATCTGGCCCTGGCCGGTCTTCTCCCGGTGGTGCAGCGCCGCCAGCGCCCCCAGGCAGCCGTAGGTCGCCGCCAGGCTGTCGCCGATGGAAACGCCCATGCGCGAGGGCGCCCGGTCCGGCTCGCCGACGATGTGCCGCCAGCCGCCCATGGCCTCGCCGATGCCGCCGAAGCCGGTGCGCTCGGCATACGGCCCGTCCTGGCCATAGCCGGACATGCGCACCACGATCAGGCCGGGGGTTTCGCGGCGCAGGTCCTCCGGCCCCAGCCCCCAGCCCTCCAGGGCGCCCGGGCGGAAGTTCTCGATCAGGATGTCAGCGCATGCGATCAGCCGCCGCGCCAGATCCTGGCCGGCCGCGACGCGCAGGTTGATCGACACCGACTTCTTGTTGCGCCCGATCACCTCCCACCACACCGGCTCGCCGCGGCCCCACACCCGCATGGGATCGCCGGCGCCCGGCGGCTCGATCTTGATCACCTCGGCGCCCATGTCGCCCATCAGCTGGCCGCAGAACGGCCCGGCGATCAGCGAGCCCATCTCCACCACCCGAAGGTCCTTCAGCGCCCCGGTGTTCGGAAGCCCGAGCCTGGCCCGCATGGTCGTCCTTTCGTGTTCCGTTGACCGACACCACCGACATTGGTGGCAAGCGTTAAGCCGTCGAAGGCTTAGCCTCTTCCGCCTCAAACAGGTCTGGTTCAGGCCGCGGCGCAACAGGCGCGGGAATCTCGAACGGGTCGTCATCGACCCTCGGCGTTCGGAATTCGTCGCGGATTGCCTTCACGACGGGGCTCGCGATGTAATCGCGCCCGCGCTTCTCGCCTTCCGGAATCAACAGGCCCGCATCCACTAAGGACTTGAGGTCGCGGCTGGCAAGGTTGTTTGAAATCGCCGCGGACGCCCGATAGCTAGAGTTTCTGACTCTGATCCCGAAGGCCGCCTGTAGGAGCGCCATGGTGACGCGGTCAGGCAACCCATGACCGTCGACCACGCGCTCTAATTCGTCATACACGCGACTGAATTCGCGAAACCGCCTAAGCAGTTCTTGGGCTTGGCGGTAGTGACCGACAAGGCAGAACCGTATCCAGGGCTTCACGTCTCGCGAGGGGTCCCAATGCCCGCCGCCGACTTCGGCTAGAACGTCATAATACCGCTGCTGGTTATACCCGACATACTCCTCGATGCTCGAAAAGATCGGCGCGGCGATCCCGTCGTGACATAGGACCGCCGTTTGAAGACACCGCGCCGTTCTCCCGTTTCCGTCAGAAAATGGATGAAGCATCGAGACGTTCAGGTGAGTCATGGCCCCACGGATGATTGAGCCATGAACACTGGTGGCGTTCATGTAGTGAACGAGTTCGTCCATCAGCGGCTCCAAAAGGTCTCGATCGACGCCCTCGTGGACCAGTTCTCCTGTTTGGGAGTCGCGCACGCCCACCCAGCCGGGACGCCAGTTTCCAGGGTTCGCCTTTAGATCGCTCTGGGTGATCATGAAGTGGACCGAGAGCAACATATCGACCGTGAATTTCAGCTTCCGGTCCTTGCATCGCTGAAGAATGAAATTCATCGCCGATTGAAAGCCCTCAATCGAAAGCCTTGTCGGCCGGTCGGCGTCGGCTGGGTCTTCACCGTCCACCGCCGCCAAGGCGTCCTCCGGCGAGACGTTAATGTCCTCGATGCTGTTGGAGGCCCGCAGGGCGCGAGCGCGTGTCATCCGGGCGAGGAGACCCGTCCACTGGCGAGGCTCCGTCACCACCTGGCGCCCGAGTTGGTCGCGCATCTCCGCGATCCGATCCAACACGGCCTGCTCGGCGGCGTCAGGCTTCCCATAGGTGAACAGCATGCATCATATCCATTATGCGACTGACATCATATCAAAAAATAACTGATGTAAGGTCGGTTGTCAATTACGTATGTTGCATGAACCGGACGAACCAAGAACGCCGCGCTCAAATCCTCCACCTGCCTTGCGCGGGTATGTCGATCCGCGCCATCACGCGGACCACTGGCGCGAGCAAGAACCCAGTCCTTGGCGCTTACGAGTCAGCTGTTGAGCGCGCCTTTGGCCCGGCGCCAGGCAAGCTGACGAACGCCGCTACAGCCCCGCCGAGCGCATCGCGCGAAGGCTTCGCCGTCCAAGGCGATCCGGACCCGCCGCACAAAAAAGCGCGCTGCTTACCTTCGAGGGGCGGGCGTCGCCCCTCACGCGGCAGCCACATCCGCGGGCGAGACCTTTCCGCCGCGCGTCAGGTTGGTCAGCTGGCGTTGGACGCCTTCCATCTGGCGGTCGATCTTTTCCAGCGATTTGCTCTGGTTGTCGCTGTTGGTCTCCAGGCGGGCCAGGCGGTCGATGAGGCTGTCGCCGGCGCCGCCGGCGTCGGCGGCGCGCAGTTCCTCGGTCAGCCGGCCGAGCTGGGCGATGCGCTGGTGCTGGGCGCCCATCAGGAAGGCCAGCACCAAGAGGCCCGCCAGCGGCGCATAGAGCTGCAGGACGTCGCCCAGGGTCATGGCTCAGTCCACCGCTTGCGGCGCGGGCGCCGGCGCCGGTTGGGCCGCGGAGACCGTCGGCGCCAGGGCCGCCTGCTGCTTCAGCAGCCAGGCGCTGACCGCGCTGGTCGCCAGGCTGGCCAGGTTGGTGATGCCGGCATTGACCAGCGGATTGAGCGGCAGGGTCGCGCCGCCGGTGGCGATGCCCAGGGCGTTGTCCAGCGCCGTCTCGACCCCGGCGACCAGGGCCGGCTCGGCGCCGGTCAGGCCGCTGTTGGCCAGGCCGAGCGCGTCGCTGGCGCTCTGCTTGAGGTCGGCGAGCGTGGCGTTGAACGCCGGCACGGCCGAGGCCGGCAGCGCCGCCTGCACCTTGGCCGCCTCGCCGTCGATGAAGGCCTGGATGTCGCTCCAGGCGGTTTTCGCGCCGTTGATGATCTGGACGATGATGCTGGGTGTCGAAGACGTTGAAGACATTGGGGGGTCCCTTCAGGCGTGATAGAAAGAGTGTTGGAAGATCACCGCGTCGAGCTTGTCGGGCGTCGCCCAGTCCGGCGCGGCGCAGAGGACGGGGTTGAAATAGAGGACGGTCCGTGGGCTGAGCTTCTGGAACCGCGGCCCGCCGGCGAAGCCGGAGCCGGGCGCGGAATCGGCGACCGCCCGGTGGCAGTCGGCCCAGATCGGCTGGGTGGAGAACTCATTGAACAGCGTCCGAGCCTGGGCCGCCGCGCCGGTGGCGTCGAACTCGGTCTCGGTATAGTGGCCGGCCCGCATGGCGAACCAGAAGCCGGAGAACTGGAAGCGCTTCAGCACCGTGCCGGCGAGCGTGCCGTCGCTCTCATAGCCCAGCGCCATGCGGTTGCGGATCACCCGGCCGACCGCGACCTTGCCCTCATAGGGCTGGTTCGCCGCCTCGTCGGCGATGCAGGTCGCCATCAGATCGTCGTCGGTCATGGATTGGGTCCCGGTTCGGTTGGCGGCGCGGTCGGCGTGGGGGC
>DASQSO010000050.1:0-10882 GCA_035642335.1 Caulobacteraceae bacterium | reverse complement strand
TAGCCGATCGACCTCAGGAACACTTCCTCGGCCGCGACATCGAAGGTTGAGCCGCGATTGGCGCGATACCGCTCGTCGATCCTGGCCTGGATCTGGTCGCGCCGATCCAGCAGCGCGCGGTTGCGCGGGCCGAGTTCGGCGACCAGTTTCGCCAGCCCCTCCCAGAACCGCTCCGCCGATACGTCCAGGCCCGGCAGCAGCTCGGTTTCGACGAAATCGACGAGGCGCGGATCGACGGAAAGATCGGCTCGGGTGGTCATGGGCGCTCCTGACAATATCCAGATGAGGCGATAAGGGCCGCCGGCCGTTCCGTCCAGTTGCGCGCGGCTTTCTGGCCCCATGGCGCCGCAACGAAACCTCGACTTCTGGTCATTCGATGACTATATTCCGCCGATGTCATCCCACAGCGTCGCTGACGCCAAGGCCCACCTGTCCAACCTGATCGACCGCGCCATGGAAGGCGAGGCCGTGGTCATCACGCGCCATGGCCGTCCGGTGGTAGAGATCAAACCTGTGGTGAAGACCGTCGGACCAATGAGCAAGTCCGATGTCGAGTGGCTGCGACGCCGCAGACTCGATCGCCGAATTCCAGGGCTCGATACCGGTGCCTTGGTCAGCCAGATGCGGGACGAGGATGACGAACGCCTGCTTCGACGCTAGCGCGCTCGTCTCGCTGTTCGTTGGCGACGAGTTCGGCGATCGGACCGATGCCTATATCGAACGCCACACGCCGACGATCCTGGTCAGCGACTTCGCGGTCGTCGAGTTCGCGTCCGCCATCAGCAAGCTTGTCCGGATGAACCTGCTCCCCGCATCGACAGCTCAGGCGGTTTTCGCTGATTTCGATGACTGGCGACGGCGGCTGACAACCCAGGTCGCGCTCGACGCAAGTGATCTCATTGCGGCGGGCGGGTTCCTGCGGCGGCTGGAATTCAATCTGCGCACCGGGGACGCCATCCATATCGCGATCGCCGAAAGGACATACGCCTCGCTAGTCACCTTCGATCTTCGAATGGCCGAGGTCTCGGTCGCTCTTGGTGTCGATGTCGCGCCAGCGTGAGCGTCTTCGACGCCCTTCCCCATTGACGCCGACCGTCCCGGCAGGGCCTATAACAACTGTTTGAAATCGGGGTCGCCGGACGTTGCGATCCTTGCCGCGCAAAGCTCCATGAGGAAACGCCCATGACCGCGATCAACGCCGTGACCGACTTTGCCGTCGATGGCGACGTCGGCGTCATCACGCTCAACTCGCCGCCGGTGAACGCGCTTTCGGCACAGGTACGCGACGGCTTGGCCGGCGGCATGGCCGCCGCGGCCGCCGATTCCGCGGTCAAGGCGGTGGTGATCATCTGCGACGGCCGCACGTTCATCGCCGGCGCCGACATCACCGAGTTCGGCGGCGCGCAGAAGGGCGCCAGCCTTTACGAAGTGCAGCAGGCCATCGAGGGCTCGTCCAAGCCGGTGATCGCCGCCATCCACGGCACCGCCCTGGGCGGCGGCCTTGAGGTCGCCCTGACCTGTCACTATCGCGTCGCCGTCCCGTCCGCCCGCTGCGGCCTGCCGGAGGTGAACCTGGGCCTATTGCCTGGCGCCGGCGGCACCCAGCGCCTGCCCCGCATCGTCGGGCCTGAAAAGGCGTTGGAGATGATGACCAGCGGCCAGCATGTCCCGGCCAAACAATGCCTGGACATGGGCCTGGTCGACGAACTGGTCGAGGAAGGCAAGCTGCGCGGGGGCGCCATCGCCTTTGCGGGCAAGGTCATCGCCGAGAAGCGGCCGCTGAAGAAGGTGCGCGACCTGAACGACAAGGTCGAGGCGGCCCGCGGCCATCCCGAGATCTTCGCCGAGTTCCGCAAGGCCAACGCCCGCAAGTTCCGCGGTTTCCTCGCCCCCGAATACAACATCCGCTGCATCGAGGCGGCGGTGAACGAGCCGTTCGAGGAAGGGCTGAAGACCGAGCGCAAGCTGTTCAACGAGTTGATGAGCGGCTCGCAGTCGGCGGCCCAGCGCTACGCCTTCTTCGCCGAGCGTCAGGCCAACAAGGTGCCGGACGTGCCGGACGATACCGCGGTGATCCCGGTGAACAAGGTCGGCATCATCGGCGCCGGCACCATGGGCGGCGGCATCGCCATGAACTTCCTGAACGTGGGCATCCCGGTCACCATCGTCGAGGTGAAGCAGGACGCGCTCGACCGCGGCCTCGGCGTGGTCCGCCGCAACTACGAACGCTCACGCACCGCCAAGCCCGAGGAAACCGAGGCGCGGATGAGCCGCCTGACCGGCTCTCTCGACATGAGCGCGCTCGCCGACTGCGACCTCGTCATCGAGGCGGCGTTCGAACGTATGGACATCAAGAAGGACATCTTCTCTAGGCTGGACGCCATCTGCAAACCGGGCGCGATCCTGGCCACCAACACCTCGTACCTGAACATCGACGAGATCGCCTCGGCCACCAAGCGGCCGGAAGCGGTGATCGGCCTGCACTTCTTCTCGCCGGCCAATGTGATGAAGCTCCTGGAAATCGTCCGCGCCGACCACACCTCCAAGGAAGTGATCAACACCTGCATGAAGCTGGCGCGGAAGATCGGCAAGATCGCGGTGCTGGTGGGCGTTTGCCCCGGCTTCGTCGGCAACCGCATCCTCAGCGCCCGTCAGCGCGAGGCCAACACGCTGATCATGGAAGGCGCCATGCCCTGGGACGTCGACCGGGTGCTGTACAACTTCGGCTTCCCCATGGGCCCCTTCGCCATGAGCGATCTGGCCGGCCTAGACATCGGCTGGGTGAAGGAAAAATCCAACGGCGAGACCATCCGCGACGTGCTCTGCGAAATGGACCGGCGCGGCCAGAAGACCGGCGCGGGCTGGTACGACTACGACGAAAACCGCAACGCCAAGCCATCGCCCGTCACCGAGAAGATCCTGCACGACTTCATCGCCAAGTCGGGCGCCAATCCGCGCCATGTTTCCGACGACGAGATTCGCGAGCGCTGCCTGTATCCGATGATCAACGAGGGGGCGAAGATCCTCGATGAAGGCAAGGCGATCCGAGCCTCCGACATCGATGTGGTCTGGGAGAACGGCTACGGCTGGCCAATCTATGAGGGCGGCCCCATGTGGTACGGCGACAAGGTCGGTCCGGACAAGGTGCTGGCCAAGATGCGCGAGTTCCAGGCCGCCATGGGCGATGCGTTCAAGCCGGCGGCCCTCTTGGAAAAGCTCGTCGCCGAAGGCAAGAAGTTCGAAAGCGTCAGATAGGAAACATCATGCGTGAAGCCGTCATCGTCTCCTCCGCCCGCACCCCGATTGGGCGGGCCTACCGGGGCGCGTTCAACAACACCAATGGCGCGACCCTGGGCGGTCACGTCATCGCCGAGGCGGTCAGGCGCGCCGGCATCGAGCCGGGCGCGGTGGACGACGTGGCCATGGGTTGCGCCCTGCAGCAGGGCACCACGGGCAACAACATCGCCCGCTCCTCGCTGCTGCGCGCCGGCCTGCCCAACTCCGTTGCGGGCATGACCATTGACCGCCAATGCTCGTCCGGACTGATGGCCGTGGCGACGGCGGCCAAGTACATCATTACCGACGGCGCCCCGATCGCCATCGGCGCCGGCATCGAGTCCATCTCCCTGGTGCAGAACGCCCAGATGAACATGGCCCGCTCCGGCGACGACTGGCTGCGCGAGCACGTGCCGGAACTGAACACCTCGATGATCGAGACCGCCGAGGTGGTGGCCGAGCGCTACAATGTCAGCCGCGAGCGCCAGGACGAATACGCCCTGCAATCGCAGCAGCGCACCGCCCAGGCGCAGTCCGAGGGCCGTTTCGTCGATGAGATCGCGCCCCTGAAGACCAGCATGACGGTCACCGACCGCGCCACCGGCGAGACCTCCGAGCGCGAGGTCGAGCTGACCAATGACGAGGGCAACCGCCCGCAGACCACCCTGGCCGACCTGCGGAAGCTGGAGCCGGTGTTCAAGGGCGGCCGCTTCGTCAAGCAAGGCCGGTTCGTCACCGCCGGCAACGCCTCGCAGCTCTCCGACGGCGCCGCCGCGGTGGTGCTGATGGAGGCCAAGGAGGCCGAAAAGCGCGGCCTGACCCCCCTGGGCGCCTATCGCGGCATGGCGGTGGCCGGTTGCGGTCCGGAAGAGATGGGCATCGGGCCGATCTTCGCGGTGCCGAAACTGCTCGAGCGCAACGGCCTGACCGTCGATGACATCGGCATCTGGGAGCTGAATGAGGCCTTCGCCAGCCAGGTGCTCTATTGCCAGGACACGCTGGGCATCCCGAACGAAAAGCTGAACGTCTCCGGCGGCGCCATCTCCATCGGCCACCCCTATGGGATGACCGGGGCGCGCTGCGTCGGTCACATCGTGCGCGAGGGCAAGCGCCGGGGCGCCAAGTACGGCGTCGTCACCATGTGCGTCGGCGGCGGCATGGGCGCGGCCGGCCTGTTCGAGATCTTCTAGGCTTTAAGAACCGCCGGGTCCTAACCGACCCGGCGCAGCTCCTCGGCGTTCATCGCCGGCGTATAGGCGCTGAGCAGTTCGGCGTGCTCGCGCCGGCGGACGGCGGCGGTGATGTTCAGCCGCGTATAGAGGCCGCTGGCGCCCTGGCTTCGCTCGGCCTCGGGCCAGCGGTCCTGCGCGTGCTTGGCGAGGTTGTCGGTCTCGCCGACATAGACCACTTCCATGGCCTCGTCCTCGCCGCGCACGTAGAGAAAATTGCCCGCCATGGGCGAGAGCGCCCGACCCTCCTTGAACAGGGCAAATCGCAGGTACTCGCCGGACGTACTGCGGCAGTCGATCTGATCTTTCACGTCATCGCCCTCCAGACTCACAACCTTCTGATTATTGCGCCCGCCACGGCGGCCCGATGGTGGCCTGTTTCAGGCGGAATGAAGGCGAACGGTGAAGCTTCCGGCGCCGGCTGTTCGGCGCGATGTGTTTCTCGCGGCGCGGACGCCGCCCGAGTGCTGGTGGCAGGGCTGCGATGTGGTCGGAACGGCGTTCTTCAACGCGCTTTCGGCGAACCTTTCCCAGCGGCGTGCGTTTCGTCCGCATGGATGCGGTCATAAGCGACATCATCGACAGGTTGGTTCACGACCGCATCGACCGTCCGGCGACCTGGGGGAGGCTGCTCCCGTTCCCGCTCGTCGGGCACGGCATCCCGCGCCAGGAGGCTAGCACCGCATGATCGCCGCCCTCGCCATGGCCGGGGCCGTCGCCGCCGCGTCGCCCGACGCCGCCCCACCCGCCGCTGCCCCGCCCCCCACCGCCGCGCCGCCCGCGGCCGCGGGTCCGATCGGGCTATGGCGAACGCCTGAAGACGGCGGCTCGACCGTTCGCATCACCGACTGCGGCGGGGCCATTTGCGGGCGGCTCGTCACTTCGCGCCGGCTCAAGGACAATCCTGACCAGCGGGACGTACTCAACAAGGACCCCAACCTGCGCACGAGACAGGTCCGAGACCTGCTGGTGCTCACGTCCAAACCCATCGGCCCTAACCGGTGGGGCGGCGGCTGGGCCTACGATCCGACCGCCGGGAAAACCTACACCGGGTCCGTCGAACTGAAAAACCCAGGCGTCCTGCTCCTGACCGGCTGCGTCGCCGTCGTGTTCTGCCGCACCGAGACCTGGGAACGCGCTGAATAGGCGCGGACCAACGCGCACCTTTTCAGCTACGAGGACGCCGCCTCTTTCACGCTCTGCGCATGAAGCTGCACGCCGGACTGCTTCTGCAGCTCGCCGATCACGCCAAAAAGGTTGCGGGCATTGGGATTGCCTGAGCGGCTGAACATCCGCATCAAGCTTTTGGGCGGCACTTTCGTCTCCTGGGCAAGGCGCTCGAAGCCGATGGTCGCGTTGATGAAGTCGCGGAGCACGGCCTTGCCGGTCTCCACGTCGCCCGCAAGCAAGGCGTCGATTGCTTCGGTGAGCAGCGCTTCACGAAAGGCCGCGTCGCGTTGGGCGCGGGCCTGTACGGTCTCTCTGAACGAACGCGTAAGCGCCATCTCAGCCTCTGCCTTTCTTGCGATCCTTGTAGTCCCGCCAGCGAGTGTGGGCATCTTCGATGTCGCGCTGCCGGCGCTTCTTGGTTCCTCCGGCGAGCAGGATCACGATGGTTTCGCCGTCCTTCCCGAAATAGACGCGATAGCCGGGTCCGAAGTTCACTCGGCACTCGAAGACGCCCGCGCCGACGCCTTTGACGTTCGAGAGATTGCCGTGCCCTATCCGCGTTACGGCAATCGTCATCTTGGCGGCGGCCTGGGCGTCGAGATCCTCGAACCAGGCGTCGAAAGGGCTATCGCCTTCCGGCGTCAGGTACTCCCGCACGTCCATTTAAATTGGTACCCCAAACGTTACCATGCGCCAAGCTTGGATTTGAAGGGACGAACGGCCGGCGGACAAGACGCAAGATCAGGAAGGGTTGCCACGGGCAAGTCTGGTGCGGGCGGCCGGGGTCGAACCGGCACGGGGTTTCCCCCAACGGATTTTAAGTCCGTTGCGTCTACCGATTCCGCCACGCCCGCACGGGCGCCAGCATAGCCCAGAGCCGTCCGCGGCGCCAAAAGCCTAGAGCCAGCCGCGCCATTTGAACCAGGCGAGCGGGATGATGGTCGACAGCACGATGGCGCCGATGCCGAACTGGTAGCCGTAAGCCCAGCCATATTCCGGCATGTTGTGGAAGTTCATGCCGTACCAGCCGGCCACCAGGGTCGGGAAGATGCCGACCACCGAGAACACCGTCAGCACCTTGAAGATATCGTTCTGCTCGATGCCGATAAAGCCGACGATGGCGTCGAGCAGGAACTGGACTTTGTTCGACAGGTGCTCCTCGAACAGGTTCAGCGAGTCGATATCCAGGCCGACGGCGTGCAGCCGGGTGAGGAACTCCGGCGTGATCCAGGCCTTGGCGTTCTCCTGGGCGAAGCCGGCGATGCGCCCCACCCCCAGCATGCCGTCGCGGATGATCGAGATGCGCTCGCCGATGCCGCCCAGCCGGCGGAGCAGCGCGCGCAGCTGTTCGTTGGAGCGGGACACCTTGCGCAGCTGCTGCGGCGAGGCGCGGAAGACCCCGTGGGAGATCTCGACCAGCTGCTCGCGGGCCTTTTCCAAAAGGTCGGCCTGGCGATCGACGAAGGCCTCCAGGAGGGCGGTGAGTATCTCGACGGCGTCGGCGGGATGGCCCGGCGGACAGACCCGCGCGATCGTGGCCTCGAACGCCTTCAGCGCCGTGAAGCGCACGGTGACCAGCAGTTTCGGGGTCAGGATCATGCCCACGTGCGACACCGAGGGGTGGTCGGTGTCGGCGTCGGCGATCACCGGGCAGGACAGCCTGAGCTGCTGGCCCTCGACGATCAGTTGGCTGGAACGCTCGATGGCGCTCAGGTCTTCCAGCGTCGGCAGGCGATAGCCGGTGTGGGCCTCGATCTGGCGCAGCTCCGCCTCGGTCGGACTGAGCAGGTCGATCCAGACCGTCTCGGCCGAAGGCTGGTCGCCGGGCGGCTGCCAGGTGAGCATCAGCCGGCCTTTTCCGGCGGGTCGGGGATGATGTTGGCGACCCCGACCGCTTTCAGCGCCGCGATCAGCGCCTCGACGGTCGCGGCCACCTCGGCCGCGTCGCGGCCGCGGACGACCAGGTTGGCGCCAAAGCCGGTCTCCTCGCCATAGAAGGGATAGCTGCCCAGCGACAGGGTTGGGTGCGCCTTGGCGACGGCCTCCAAGGGCGCTGCGATGACCCCCTCGCCGGAACCCTGCACGCGCACGGTGCGGGCGATCACCACCTTGCCGGTGCGCAGCCGCGGGCCGACGTCGTCCATCATGCCGCGCATGATCTGCGGCACCCCGGCCAGCACGAAGACGTTGCCGATCTGGAAGCCTGGCGGGCCTTGCACCGGGTTTTTCACCAGCACGCCGCCCTCGGGCACCCGCGCCATGCGCCGGCGCGCGGCGTTCAGCTCGCCGGCCCAGCGCGCCGTCATCATGGCGATGATCTCGGGGTGCTCGTGGAGCGGCACGCCGAACGCCTTGGCGACGGAATCGGCGGTGATGTCGTCATGGGTCGGCCCGATGCCGCCGGTGGTGATCACATAGTCGTAGCGCTGGCGCAGATGGTTCAGCGCGGTGACGATCTCATCCTCGATGTCGGGGACCACCCGTGCCTCGGCCAGGTCGACGCCGTATGTGCCCAGATAGCGGGCGATGAAGTTCAGATTGGTGTCCTGGGTGCGGCCGGACAGGATCTCGTCGCCGACGATCAGCACGGCGGCGGTGACCCGATCGCTGCTCGCCATATTTCACCGCCTCTGGACGCCTGGAGCCTTCCTGGGCAATAGGGCGCCCATGCTTTTGCCGCAACCGATGCTGCGCGGGGTGCTGGTGCGGCGCTACAAGCGCTTCCTGGCCGACGTGGTGCTGGAGGACGGACGCGCCGTCACCGTCCACTGCCCCAACCCCGGCGCCATGCTGGGGCTGAACGCGCCGGGCCTTACGGTATGGGTTTCCGTCTCGCCCGACCGCAAGCGCAAGCTGGCCCACACGCTGGAGCTGGTTGAGGTCGACGGGGCCTTGGTCGGGATCAACACCATGGCGCCCAACCGGCTCGTCGCCGAGGCGCTGGCGGCCGGCGCCATCCCCGAACTGGCCGGCTATGAGGCCATCCGCCGCGAGGTGAAGTACGGCGAGAATAGCCGCGTCGACTTCCGGCTGGAGGCGCCGGACCGGCCGCCTTGCTTCCTTGAGGTGAAGAACTGCCACCTGCTGCGCGGCGACCGGTTGGCGGAGTTTCCCGACTGCGTCACGGCCCGCGGCCTGAAGCATCTGGGCGATCTGGCGCGCGAGGTCCGGGCCGGAAACCGCGCGGTGATGCTGTTCGTCATCCAGCGCACCGACTGCGACGCCTTCGAGACCGCGGCCGACCTGGACCCGGCCTATGCTGCGGGTCTGCTCGGCGCCGCCCGCCAGGGCGTTGAAGTTTTGTGCTATGGTTGCGACATAGGGTGGGACAGCATCCGGATCGGCGCGCGCATGGCCTGGCGCTCGGCGAACCTTGGGACCTGAAAGAGCATGACCGACACAGAGGTGATGAGGACCCCGGCGGCCAACCGCCGCTCCTCGACGATCAAGATCCATACCGAGGAAGATTTCGAAGGCATGCGCCGCGCCGGCCGCATCGCCGGCGCCTGCCTCGACATGCTGACCGAGCATGTGAAGCCCGGCGTGGTCACCGACGACCTGGACCGGCTGGCGCGCGAGTTCGCCCTGGATCACGGCGCCCTGCCCGCCTGCCTTTACTATCGCGGCTATTCCAAGACGGTCTGCATCTCGCCCAACCATGTGGTCTGCCACGGCATTCCGGGGCCTCGCGCCCTGCGCGACGGCGAGATCGCCAATATCGACGTCACCGTCATCGTCGACGGCTGGCACGGCGACACCAGCCGCATGTACCTGATCGGCGACGTGCCGGCGCGCGCCCGCCGGCTGATCGACGTGACCTATGACGCGTTCGATCGCGGCCTGGCGGTGGTCAAGCCGGGCGCGCGGTTCGGCGACATCGGCCACGCCATCCAGGCCTATGTGGAAAGCCAACGCTGTTCCGTGGTGCGCGACTTCTGCGGCCATGGGGTGGGGCGCGTCTTCCACGACGCCCCCAACGTGCTGCACTTCGGCCGCCGCGGCGAAGGCGCCGTCTTGGAAGCCGGCATGATCTTCACCATCGAGCCGATGGTGAACCTGGGCAAGTATCAGGTGAAGCTGCTCGCCGACGGCTGGACGGCGGTGACCCGCGACAAGTCGCTGTCGGCCCAGTGCGAGCATTCGATCGGCGTCACCGCGACCGGGGCGGAGGTGTTCACCGCCTCGCCCGCCGGCCTTTTCCGGCCCACTGCTCAGGCCTGATGTTGCGTTGCCTTGGCCTCAATTAGGAGCCGTTGACTCAAGGCCGCGGATAGAACAAACATCGAACATGGCTTCGCGGTTCGTCGATTCCGGTTCGGTCCAACGCCAATTCCCGCTCGGCATGGCCGATGCGGGCTTAAGCCTCGAACGACTTGCCGATCGCCCAAAGCCCGAGACGCCGCCCCGGGCCGAGCCAAGCCTGGACGATGAGCCGAAACCGCACCATCTCGGCCACCGCGACCGGTTGCGCGAGCGGGCGCGCAAGGGCGGCCTGGCCGCCCTGCCCGACTATGAACTGCTGGAGCTCTGCCTCTTCCGCTCCATCCCCATGCGCGACGTCAAGCCGCTGGCCAAGGCGCTCCTGACCCGGTTCGGCGGCCTGTCCGGCGTGCTGGCGGCCTCGGCCTTCGACCTGAGCACCGTGCCGGGCGTCGGCGACGGCGTGGCGCTGGACCTGATGCTGCTGCACGAGGCGGCCTTGCGGGTCGGGCGCGAGCCGATCGCCAAGCGGACGCTGATCTCGTCCTGGAGCGCGCTCCTGTCCTACGTCCGCGTCGCCCTGGCCAACGAGCCGCGCGAGCAGTTCCGCGTGCTGTTCCTCGATCGCAAGAACCAGCTGATCGCCGACGAGGTGATGAACCGCGGCACCATCGACCACGCCCCGGTCTATCCGCGCGAAGTGGTGCGCCGGGCGCTGGAGCTGTCGTCGTCGTCGATCATCCTGCTGCACAACCACCCGTCCGGCGACCCGACCCCCAGCGCCGCCGACGTCGAGATGACCCGCCAGGTGGTCGAGGCCGGCCGCCCCTTGCGCGTCGCCGTCCACGACCACCTGGTCGTCGGCCGCGACGGCGTGGCGAGTTTCAAGGCGCTGGGGCTGATCTAGAGCGGGCGACCTGGCGGGATTGATCTGAACCCTCCCGCCGCTAGCATCGCCCGCTTCAGGTCACGTGTTGCGGGGCGGTGTTGGAGCGCTGGCGGGAGTG
>DASQSO010000049.1:0-2050 GCA_035642335.1 Caulobacteraceae bacterium | reverse complement strand
GCAAGGCCGTGGACCTGGAGATCGTCAATCTCCAGACCCGCTTCACCGCCGCCTTCGGAGATCGCCGCGCGGCGCGCATGACGGTGGGCCATGGCGAGGGCAACTATTTCGCCGACGCGGCGACGCTCGATCGTCTGGAGGGCGAGGGCCAGGTGGTCTTCCGCTATCGGGAAAACCCCAACGGCTCGGCGCGCGACATCGCCGGCATCGTCGACAAGGCGGGCAATGTGCTGGGCATGATGCCCCACCCCGACCGCGCCTTCGAGCGCCCCCTGGGCTCGGCCGATGGGGCCCTGGTCTTCCAGAGCATCCTCAAGAGCGCCCTGGCGGCGGCATAGTCGCCGCGTCTCAGGCCAAGGAATCGGGCGGCTTAGCCGGCGCGTCTTCCGAAACAAAAGGAGCTCCGCCGGGGGGCGGAGCTCCCTCTTGAGGCGCGGGTCCGTGAAAGCGGATCAGCGCGAGGCGGTCGTGGCGGCCTTGGGGGCGGCGGCGACGGCGTTACAGGTGGCCATCTCCTTGTCGCTCAGCGGACGCGCCTGGGCGTAGGACGTCAGGGCGCCGACCTGGCGGGCGAGGTCCTTGCAGCCGGCCAGAGAGCCGGCGGCGTCCGGGCCATAGCCGGCGACGCAGGCGCCGTCGGCGCAGCGGAACACCGAGTGGGCGGCGATCAGCTTGAGGTGACTGGAGGTGGGGTGAGCCAGGGTGGCGGTGACCTGACCATCGGCCAGAGCCGCGCCGGCGGCGCCCAGGGAGAAGGCGGCGCAAGCCGCGGCGATTAGATGCTTCATGGGATAGTTCCTTCGGTTGGTGCGAGGTCTTCGACCGATATTCGCCCTGATCCGCGCCGCGGTCGGGGCCCCCCGATCACGTCTCAGCCAGAACTTGACACTGATTAGATATCGGCGTTCACTTGGATTGCAAGCGATATTTTTTCGCGACCGCACCATTTTTCCTGTGCGCGTGCTGCGTCGCACAAAACGCGGACGCTTGCCCAAATCCTGGCCTTGCGGGAGTGGCGTCCGCCGCCCCCTCTGGTTAGAAGCTCCCATGATCGCGACTCCCGCCGAAGGACTCGACGCCGCTCTCGCCAGCGGCCTCGCCCAGGACGAATACGAGCTGATCGTCCGCCGCCTGAACCGGCCGCCCAACGCCGTGGAGCTGGGCGTCTTCTCGGTCATGTGGAGCGAGCACTGCTCCTACAAGTCCTCGCGCCGGCATCTGGCCAAGTTCCCCACCAGCGGACCCCTGGTCATTCAAGGGCCCGGCGAGAACGCCGGCGTGGTGGACATCGGCGACGGCCAGGCCGCCGTCTTCAAGATGGAGTCCCACAACCATCCGTCCTTCATCGAGCCCTATCAAGGAGCGGCCACGGGCGTCGGCGGGATCATGCGCGACGTTTTCACCATGGGCGCGCGGCCCATCGCGCTGCTGAACGCCCTGCGGTTCGGCGATCCGGCCGACGCGAGGACCCGGCGGCTGGTGGCCGGGGTGGTGGCGGGGATCGGCGGCTATGGCAATTGCGTGGGTGTGCCCACGGTCGGCGGCGAGACCAATTTCCACCGCGGCTACAACGGCAACATCCTGGTCAACGCCATGTGCGTGGGCCTGGCCGACGCGGACAAGATCTTCTATTCCGCCGCGCCGGGCCCGGACCTGCCGGTGGTCTATTTCGGCTCAAAGACCGGGCGCGACGGCATCCATGGCGCGACCATGGCCTCGGCCGATTTCGATTCCGAATCAGAAGCCAGGCGCCCCACGGTCCAGGTGGGCGACCCCTTCGCCGAGAAGCTGCTCATCGAGGCCACGCTGGAGCTCATGGCCTCCGGCGCGGTGGCGGCGATCCAGGACATGGGCGCGGCGGGCCTCACCTCCTCCTGCGTGGAGATGGCCGGCAAGGGCGCGGTGGGCATCGAGTTGGACCTGGACAAGGTCCCTCAGCGCGAAGAGGGCATGAGCGCCTATGAAATGATGCTCTCCGAAAGCCAGGAGCGGATGCTGGCCATCCTCAAACCCGGCCGCGAGGCGGAGGCCTACGCCATCTTCGCGCGCT
>DASQSO010000048.1:0-2779 GCA_035642335.1 Caulobacteraceae bacterium | reverse complement strand
AATGCGCTGGCGCAGCTCAAAGGCGCCTTCGTTGGCGCCCGGGCCGATGCCGCCCGCCTTGGCCCGCTGCTGGCCCAGGCCATCGGCCTCTACGAGCAGGCGACCAACAAGCTCTGGGCGGTCGGAGCCTATGCCTCGCTGGCCACATCGGTCGCGCGCGACGACCCGGCCTGGGCCAAGTTCGAGGCCGATATTCGGGGCCGCGGCGCCCAGATCGGCGCGGAAGTGCTGTTCTTCACCCTGGAACTGAACGAACTCGAGGAGTGGGAGATCGAGGCGGCCCTGCGCGCCGACGTCACGGCCGCGGCCTTCCGGCCCTGGCTGCGGCGTGTGCGGCTCGGCCGGCCGCATGAACTGACCGCTGACCTGGAGCGGCTGCTGCTCGACCGCGCGCCGGCGGTGGCCAATTGGACCCGGCTCTATGACGAGACCCTGAGCCGTCTGGTGGTGCGGGCCGGCCGCGAAGGTCTGACTCTGGCCGAGGCGCTCAACCGCCTGTCCGATCCCGACGCGGCCCGGCGCAAACAGGCCGCCGGCGGGCTGGCCAAGGCGCTGGAGAGTCAGATCCCGGTGCTGGGCCTTTGCCTGAACACCATGGCCCAGGAAAAGCAGGTCGAGGACCGCTGGCGGAAGTTCGACCTTCCTGTCGCCGCCCGCCACCTGGCCAACGAGGTCGACGCCGAGGCGGTCGATGCGCTCGAGGCCGCGGTGGTCGAGCGCTATCCCAGCCTGTCGCACCGCTACTACGCCCTGAAGGCCAGGCTGATGGGCAAGACGGCGCTGGACCACTGGGATCGCAACGCGCCGCTGGACGCGGCGACGCCACGCCAATACGGCTGGGGCGAGGCCAAGGCGATGGTGCTGGACGCCTACGCCACGCTGGCGCCGGCTTTCGCCGATCGCGCCCAGGTGTTCTTCGAACGGCCCTGGATCGATGCGCGGCCTCGGCTCGGCAAGTCGTCCGGCGCCTACTCGCACCCGGTGACCGCCGACCGGCACCCTTACGTCTTCCTGAACTATATGGGCGAGCGACGCGACGTGCTGACCCTGGCCCATGAGCTAGGCCACGCGGTGCACCAGACCCTGGCCGCGCCGCTCGGCACCCTCCTGGCCGACACGCCGCTGACGCTCGCCGAGACCGCCTCCATCTTCGGCGAGGGCCTGGTGTTCGAGCGCCTGCTGGCCGAGGCCGCGCCCGCCGACCGCCGAGCGCTGCTGGCCGGCAAGATCGAGGATGGCCTGAACACCATCGTCCGCCAGATCGCCTTCCACCGCTTCGAGACCCGCTTCCATGCCGAACGGAGGCAGGGCGAACTTTCCGCCGAGCATATCGGCGGCCTGTGGCTGGAGATGATGGGCGAGAGCCTTGGCCCCGCCGTGATCCTGAACCCGGGCTATGAGGTCTATTGGGCCTATGTCAGCCACTTCGTGCACGCGCCCTTCTATGTCTATGCCTACGCCTTCGGGAATCTGCTGGTCGAGGCGCTGATGGAGGCGCGGCGCCAAGACCCGCAAGGCTTTGCGCCGCTCTATGAGGATTTGCTGGCGGCGGGCGGCTCGCGCACCTATGTCGAAGCCTTGAGGCCGTTCGGCCTCGACCCGAGGCAAAAGGCGTTCTGGCGGTCCGGCTGTGCGCGCCTTGAGCGGCTGGTGGACGAATTCGAGGGGCTCGTTTGAGCCAGGGGCTGGTTTTTGGGGCCGTTCGGCAAGGCTGATTGGCGCAAAACCTATTGAAACGCGGTCTGTTTTTGCACGCCGCGGCGTCTTTGGACTTTGAGGATTGGAATGGCAGACGATCAAGCCGTCACCCCGAATTGGAACGAGCCCGGCGAAGCGCCGCTGGCGATTTTCGAGGGCGCCGAGCCGCCAGCGCCGAGCTGGTTCAAATGGGCGATCGCCCAGGAGCCCGAACGGTCCTTCGTCGAGGTGCTGGGCGCCAAGATCGAGCTCCTGGCCTGGGGCGAGCGCGGCAAGCCAGGCCTGATCCTGGTCCACGGCAACAGCGCCCACGCCGACTGGTGGAGCTTCATCGCCCCCTATCTGGCCGAGGATTACCGCGTGGCGGCCATATCGCTCTCCGGCATGGGCGCCTCCGACTGGCGCGACGACTATTCGTTCGAGACCTTCTCGCGGGAAGTCCGCGGCGGCGCCGAAGCCGCCGGCCTCTACGACGCGCCGGTCAGGCCGATCTTCATCGGCCACTCCTTCGGCGGATCGCAGGTCTTCTACGCCGCGCGGCGTTATCCGGAATGGATGCGCGGCGCGATCCTGGTCGATACCGGCTTCGGCGGCCCGCCGCCGGCGACGGAAGGCTTTCGCCAGCCGCAGATGCGCACCTCGCCCAACCGGGTCTATCCGACCCTGACCGCGGCTCTGGCGCGCTTTCGGTTCATGCCGCCCCAGGGCTGCAGAAACACCTTCATCGCCGACTTCATCGCGCGCCGGTCCTTGAAGCGCGCGCCGCTCGAGGGCGGCGGCGAGGGCTGGACCTGGCGGTTCGACCCGCAGCTCTGGTCCAAGCTCGACCGCACGGCCATGGCCTCGCTGGCTCTGGAGGCGAGCGCGACCCCCCTGGTGCAGATCTTCGGTGAGAATTCGCGACTGATGGGCCAGCCCCGGCACAGCGACCCGCACAACCTGCTGAAGGGGATCAGCAAGATGGTCATCCCCGATTCCGAGCACCACATCATGGTCGACCAGCCCCTCGCCCTGGTCTCGGCGATCCGTTCGGTGCTCGTCGGCTGGCCTTAAGCCCACGGGATGCGCCAAACGGCCTCCA
>DASQSO010000047.1:0-2102 GCA_035642335.1 Caulobacteraceae bacterium | reverse complement strand
GAGGATACGCCGGGAAGCTTCGTGAAGGTGCGCTCTTAGAGCACCTTAAACTGGCCGCCCAGCTACGCCCTTTTTTGATCGCTCAGGTGGTACGCCCGATCTGAACGGACAATACCCCAGCGCCCTTCCCTTCGCCGCGCCGCCGGGCCAAGCTCGCCCGAAGAGTCACGGCGGGGAGCTCAAGCTTTGGCCTATCTCGACAAGGTGCTGCAGCCCGGGGAAGATGCGCGGGTGATCGCTCATCCGCACTGGATCGTGCTGGTCCCGGCCCTGATCCCCATCGGCCTTGGCGCGGTCTTCGCCATCGGGACAGCGGTGGTGCTGAGCGGCCAGCCGGCCCTGGTCGGCTATGCCGTCGCCGGCATGGTGGCGCTCTGGGGCTTGGTCACCCTGGCCGGCCGCATGCTGGTCAGGGCGGCCACCGAGTTCTGCGTCACCGACCACCGGGTGATCGTCAAGCGCGGCATCTTCTCCCTTCACACCGTCGAACTGAACATCGACAAGGTCGAGAGCGTCGACGTCGATCAGAGCCTGCTCGGTCGCATGTTCGACTTCGGCACGGTCACCATCCACGGCGTCGGCGCCCGCTGGGACCCCATCCCGCTGATCACCGACCCGCTCGGCTTCCGCAACGCCATCACCGCGCACGCGACCTAGCTCAAGGTTCGCTGCTCGATCCAATCGACATAGAGTTTGCGCTCTGCGAACAGCCAGGCGCCGTCCAGCTTGGCGAACGCATCGGCATAACGCAGCGCCGCGATCATCAATCGGCGGTGATCGCCATCGACGGT
The DNA here is from genome assembly GCA_035642335.1 of Caulobacteraceae bacterium. Taxonomy (GTDB): domain Bacteria; phylum Pseudomonadota; class Alphaproteobacteria; order Caulobacterales; family Caulobacteraceae; genus Poindextera. The sequence goes on along the minus strand of DASQSO010000047.1, from coordinate 1,311 downwards.
GAGGTGGTGGGCGAGGCAGTAGGCCTGGCCGGTCGCCTGGGTATCCGAAAGCGACAGGATCGTGCTCTGCCCCACGAAGTGCATAGTGGCCTGGTATTGGTTCAGGTCGGCGAAAACCGGCGCCAAGGCGTCACGCGAGTGCAACTCCTGGGACGGGGTCGGGTCCTTGGCGTCCATGTAGACGACGAGGTGGGCATCCGGCGTGAACAGGGCCATCTGGCCGGCGGCGTCGCGACGGTCGGCGCAGTAGGCGTAGGCCTCGACCAGTTCGCGGATCGCCAGCCGGTCGGCGGCCTCGCTGGGCGAGATTGCGACGTGCCTAGCCATGATCGATCTCCTCGCGGCCTATGGTTATGCGCCTTCGAGGATCGCTCGCGTTTCCACGAAGGCGTTGATGCGGCATCCTAGACCAGAATTGGCGACACAAACGTCTTTCGCGCAGCCAACGCGGCGGCGCGCTGGAAGTCGTGCGTGTCCCCAATCGCCATCACCGCGCATACGGCATAGGGGTCGGGGGGACACGAGATGGACGAAATCAGAGAGCTCAACCGGCTGGCCGGCCGCGCCTTTGGCGTGCTGAGCGCGGAAGCGCCCGGGCTTGAACTGCGGCTGACGCGGGACTGTGCGATGGGCCTGAGCGGCGAGCCGGTTCTCGACTTCAACATGGTCTTCCTTGGGCCCGATGACGACGCCGCCGGTTTTTTGCATGCGTCCGTGGCGCGCGCCGGTGAACGTAAGCTGCCGATGCTGGTGCTCACGACGCCGCACGTGGCCGCCGACATAGCCCCTGTCGCCGAGCGGCTCGGGCTGGAGGCGGCCGGGACCGTGCCACTCATGGTGCTACGCCACGCGGCGACCGTTAGGCCCGAGCCGGTCTGCGGCGTCGAGCGCGCCGCGGGTGACATGGTGGCTCATGCCGGCGATCTGGTGGCCGCGGCCTTCGACATTTCCAGGGCCGCGACGGCCAGAGTCCTCGACGCAAGCCTGATCGATACCGCCGCCGCCGAGTGCTATGTCGGGCTGAGCGGAGGAACGCCGATGAGCGCCGTGACGGTCACCCGCGCCGGCTCGACCGCCGGCATCTGGTGCATGGCCACCCCGCCGGAGCACCAGAGCAAGGGCATGGGACGAGCGCTCCTGACCCGTGTGATCGAGCGCTTTCGCGGCCAAGGGGTCGAGCGCTTCTACCTGACGGCAACCGCCGCCGGACGGCCCCTGTACGAAAGCATCGGATTCGAGACGCTGGCCGACTACGCGGTCTGGGTGCTCGGCGCCCCCGCTGGCGCACACGCCTAACCCAAAATTGTGTCA
>DASQSO010000046.1:0-4210 GCA_035642335.1 Caulobacteraceae bacterium | reverse complement strand
TGGCACAACCGAAGCCGCGCCTGGCGTTCCCGAGATGGGGCGTCGCCGGGCTCGGTGCTCGGTCTCGGCATCTGTGAGTTGAACGGGGTGTTGCACGGTGAAAGCTCGGCCTTCCTGGAGCTGTTCGAGACCATCGGCGGCCCCGCTCACGCCATCCATGTCGACCAGGAGCCGCTTGTGCCGACGGCGCGCACCCTGGTCGAGCAGATCCGGCGCACCGAGGCCGAATATGCCGCGATCATCGAGGACCTTATGGGCTATCTGCTCAAGGCTTCGCCGCCGCCGCTTCCCGAGGAGTGGATTTTTGCCGCCGCGCTGTTGCACGGGCTGAAACGCACGCCGCTCTCCGAGACCTACGACCTGCTCAGCCGCGTCGGCGTTTTTCGAAGCGGCCCGGCCGACGCCTTGTTACTGACGGCGAACGCCGAGAGCCAGCGGCCGCTGCGCCATCGCCGGCTCGGCTATGCCATGCAGGTCCACGGCCATTGGCTGGGTCGCGCCGTACCGACCATCCAGGCGTGGACGAAGGCGAGCTTCGAGCCGATCGTCTGCGGCCTTGACGACATGGCGCGCGACTATCGCGAACTGGTCGGCCTGATCGAGGCCGCGCCCGGCCGTATGCCGGCGCACGTGCTGATCTGTAACCTGATGTCCACGGTCGGTGAGGACGACCTGCAGACCTATATGGGCTTCGACCGGCCGATGAGCGCGACGCTTGCCAGCATCTACGGCAAGGACCTGAACCTGATGCTGCACGACCTGGCGCGCGACCACGGCGTCGCCATCGTCGATGTCGACGCCATCACCGCCGAGATCGGTGGTCAGCGCAACCTGCCCGACGGCACCCATGGCAGCGGCGCGCTCTATGCCGAGGTGCGCGCCGAGGTGGCGCACATCCTGCGCGGCAGGGGCGTTCCGGGATTCGGGCCGGCTCTTGGTTAGCTGACCTCGAAGTCGACCGCCATCATCGTAAGGCCATCCGGCGAGGCGGGGAGGGGCTCGTTGGGCGCATCGCTCAGCACCGCCAGCGGCGCTCCCACCGCCTGCCAGTCGCCCTCGGCGCAGACGATCTGGCGCAGCGTTCCTGGCTGGCCCGCGCGCACCTCGACCAGGGCCTTATGGGTTTCCAGCTCGACCACCAGTTCGCCGACCGCGAAGGCGTCGCCGATGCCGCCGTGCCATTCCAGCACCCGCACCTCCTCGACGTCCTCGATCGGGCCGGGAACGGTTAGTGTGTAGATCATGCGGCGACCCCCGGGAGCCGATCTCGCCTGTCAGCCGCTGGGCGTCAAGGCGCGACCGGCCAAGGCGCCGGGCCGGGCCGGTCGCGCCAACCTAGCCGCCGTAGAAGAAGCGCTCCTCGGCGATCTTGCCGTTCTTGATCGTGTAGAGGCCGGTTTCGTCCATGGTCATGCGCTGGCCCGAGTCGCGCACGGTGACGTCCATGACGAAGCGGACGATGAACTGGTCGCCGTTCACGTAAGGACCCCCGACTTCGACGCTGTGGACGTCGTGGGCGCCAGCCCACCACTCGCTCTTGCCGCGGACGGCGTCCTTGCCGCGCGAGACCGGGTCGGCGCCCGCGGGGCCGCCAGCCTCGATCGAGACAACGTCGTCGGCCCAGTATTTCTCGCCGCTCGCGGCGAACTGGCCGGCTTTGCACAGGGCGACAAGATCGCCCGCGATATCCTGGATGGTCATGGTTTTTCTCCCGTCCGCCGGGCCCCTTCAGGCCGGCCGATTGTTCAAGCCTAGGCTGCCTTCGCGACAGTCCGATGGCGGCCTAAGCCATTGCCCTGACAGGGCGTGTCAGCATGGAAGCCGACCGCCGCGAATCGCGACCTCGACCCTGGCCGCTAGGCGAGCACGCGGCGAACGGCCTGGATCACCCGCGCCGCGTCGGGCAGGGCGGCGGCTTCCAGCACCGGATTGGACGAAACCGGGGCGGGCAGGGCGCCGACGCGGGCGACACGCACGGGGCCGACGGCCTCCTGCGCCCGGAAAGCCACCTCGGCGCCGACGCCGCAGGTGAGTTGGCCTTCTTCAAGCGTCACCAGCGCCCCCGTGCGCGCCACGGACCGGGCGACGGTGTCGATGTCGAGCGGCGCCAGGGTGCGCAGGTCGATGATCTCGCAAGAGACGCCGTCCCGCGCCAGCCGCTCGGCCGACTGCATCGCGGTGCGGACCATGTAGCCGTGGGTGGCGATGGTGACGTGCTCGCCAGGCCGGCGGACCACCGCCTGGCCGATCGGGGTGAAGGTCTCGGCCGCGGGGACTTCGCCGGCGCTGGGGAAGAGCCGCTTGTGGTCGACGAACACCACCGGCCCGTCGTGGCGCAGGGCCGACTTCATCAGCCCGTAGGCGTCGGCGGCGTTCGAGGGCGCCACGACCACCAGCCCTGGCACGCCCATCAGCCAGGCCTCGAGGCATTGCGAGTGGGCGACGCCCTGGCCCTTGGCGCCGGCGGTGGTCTTGACCACGAAGGGGGCGGTGATCTGCCCGCCGGTCTTGAACCGCGCCTTCGCGGCGTAGTTCACCAGCGGGTCCAGGCTCAGCATCAGGAAGTCCATATAGGTGATGCTGACGATCGGTCGATAACCCGACGCCGCCGCGCCGATCCCTAAGCCCACCATGGCCGCCTCGGCGACCGGGGTGTCGCGCACGCGGGCGGCGCCGAACTGGTCGTAAAGGCCGAGAAATTCCTTGTAGGAGCCGCCGAAGGCGCCGACGTCTTGGCCGAGCACGATCACGCGGCTGTCGCCGGCCATCTCCTCGCGGACGGCGCGGGCGATAGCCTCGCGAAAGAAGAGCTTGATCGTCCCGGCCTCAGACGACATCGCGCAACGCCTCGGCGGGGTCCGGGTAGGGCGAGGCGTCGGCGAAGGCGAGGGCCTCGGCGACGACCGCCTCGGTTTCGGCCTCGATGCGCGCCACGCCGGCGGCGTCCAGCGTGTCGACGGCTTGCAGTTTCGCGGCGTATTTGCGGATTGGGCAACGCTCAAGGACGCCGCGCATCACCGCCCCTGAGCGGGTCTCCCGTGTTGCCGTCGAGTGGCTGAAGAAGCGCTCGGAACGGCACTCCAGAAAGGCGGGCCCATCGCCGGCGCGCACCCTCACCGCGAATGTCTCCGTCTGACGCTGAACAGCTTCCACATCGGTCCCGTCCACGCTGGCCGCCGGCACGCCGAAGGGCGCGGCGAGGTCCGACAGCCTGGCCGGCGCCAGGGCAGCCTCGCGCGGGGTGGAAACCGACAGCCCGTTGTTGTCGCAGACCAAGAGCAGCGGCAGCCTCCACAGCGCGGCGATGTTCAGCGTCTCGTGCAACGCGCCGGCGCCGCTGGCCCCGTCGCCGAAGATGCAGGCCACCATTCGCCCCTTGGCTTCCAGCTGGGCCGCCAGCGCCGCGCCGGCGGCGATGCTGATATTGCCGGCGACGACGGGGTGGGCGCCGAAGAACCCCTGGTCTGGCTTGGCCAGGTGGCCGCGGCCGCCCTTGCCCCTGGCGGGCCCCGCCGTCTTGCCGAGCAGCTCGGCCATGACCAAGCGCGGATCGATCCCGCGCGCCAGGGCCGGCCCGATGGAGCGGCCGCTGGACAGCAGCTGGTCGCCCGGCCGCAGCGCCGCGCAGACGCCAACGGCCACCGCCTCGGCCCCCGAGGAGTAGAGCTGGAACCCGTGATCGGGCCTTGTATTGAGCGCCGCCTCGAAGCGGCGGATCAGCAGCATGGATTTCAGGGTCGCCAGCGGATCCATGCTCAGCCCGCGGCCAGGCGGCGGCTGACCAGGGTGTTGATCTCGCGCAGGCTGCCATGAAAGGCCTTGGCGCGCTCCTGCACCTCCGGCGGGATGATATCGTCGAGGCCGAGCGACAAAAGGCTCCGGACCAGGGTGTGGCCAGCGACCTCCGCCGCCAGGCGGCCGCTCAGCCGATAGTCGCTCGCCAGCAGCCGGCCGCCGATATGGGCGAAGGCGCGGTCGATGTCGACGACGCCGACGCCAAGGTCGGCCGACAGCTCGGCGGCCAACCGGTCAAGCCGCCGGATTCGCTCCAATCGTCTATATCCGGACGGGGTCCGGCGCTCGGCGACATGGCGAAAGATGGTGCAGATCAACACCGGCGCCGCGCCCCTGGCGAGGTCGGCCACCCGCGCGTTGAGGCGCGCTTCGGTCTCCGCGAAGGGCTCGTCGCCATCGGCCTCGGGCAGCAGCG
>DASQSO010000045.1:0-3292 GCA_035642335.1 Caulobacteraceae bacterium | reverse complement strand
CGGTGCGTTGTGCGCCACCACCGCCGCGTCGCCGATGAACTCCAGCAGCGCCTCGCATACCTGCGGCTCGGCGAAACGCGGCTTGTCGGAGAGGAAGGCCAGCGACAGGCCGTGGACACGCTCGGCCTCGGGGTCGATCTCGCGCTCCGGATGAACGTAGCGATGAAAGGAGCGGCCGGTGGGCAGGAAGTCTTCCAGTTCGACGCAGGCGATCTCCACCACCCGGTGGCCCATGCGCGGATCGAGGCCCGTGGTTTCAGTGTCGAGAACGATTTCGCGCGCCATCCCGGCTCATGAATGATGCCGTTCGCCAGCGGATTCAAGCGTCGCCTTTGGCGCTTTTCCAGTCTCCAGCGCGCAGCCTGCTCATGATGTCGCGCACCTGGGCGCGGGCATGGTCGAGACCCTGGCCGGTGTCGACGATGAAGTGGGCGCGCGCTTGCTTTTCCGAATCGTGCATCTGCCTCGCGAGGACGGCGTCCAGCCGCGCCGGATCATAGCCGGGGCGGGCCAGCACCCGCTCGCGTTGCACATGTTCAGGCGCGGTGACCACCACCACCGCGTCCATCCGCACCTCGCCGCCGGTCTCGAACAACATGGGGATATCCAGCACAACGGCGTCGACGCCGTCCCGCGCGGCGCGTTCGAAAAAGGCCGCCCGGCCGGCGCCCAGCAGCGGGTAGATGATGCCGTTCAGCCGCTTCAGCGCCTCGGGATCGCCGAAGACCCGCGAGCCCAGCGCCCCACGATCCACCGCGCCGTCCTTGACCACGCCAGGAAAGGCGGCCCCGATCGCCTCGACCGCCGCTCCGCCCGGGCCTTGCAGCCTATGCACCTCGGCGTCGGCGTCATAGACCGGGGCGCCCTCTTCGGCGAACATGGCCGCGGTGGTCGACTTGCCCATGCCGACCGAGCCGGTGAGGCCGATGGTGATCATGCGTCCCCCCCCCCGAGGGCGGCCAAGGCGAGCGCCCGGACATCGACCCCGGCCGGCGGCGCCTGACCGAACAGGGCTTCGAACGACGGCCGCGCTTGGCCGATCAGCATTTCCAGCCCGTCGACGATCGGATGGCCTGCGGCCTCCGCCGCGGCCAGCAGCGGCGTCTTCAGCGGTCGATAGACCATGTCCATCACCACCGCGCCGGCCGGTAGGCCCTCCAGCGACAGAGTGAGTGCTTCGCCGCCCTCAAGGCCAAGCGAAGTGCAGTTGATCAAGGCGTTGGCGCCGTCGAAGGCGGCGGAAAGCCGATCCCAGCCGAACACCTGGACGCGGTCTCCGAGCGTGTCGCGAATCTGCTCGGCTCGCTGGCGGGTGCGATTGACCAGCCGCACGGTTTCCGCGCCCGAGCGGATCAGCGCCGCCGCCGCGCCGCGCGCCGCGCCGCCGGCGCCTAGCACTGTCACCGCCTGGCCGGCGACAGCAAACGCCGGTGCCTGGGCGGCGAAGGCGGCCATCAGGCCGACGCCATCGGTATTGTCGGCGGTGACCTGGTCGTCGTCGCCGAACAGCAAAAGGTTGGCCGCCCCGGCACGCCAGGCCCGCTCGCTGGCGGTGTCGGCCATTTCCAGCGCATGTTCCTTGAACGGCAGGGTGACGTTCAGCCCGGCCATCAGCCCGCCACGGCAGCCGTTGACGAAGGGCGCCAGCCAGTCTTCCGATGGGCTCAGGGCGACATAGACGGCATCCATGCCCGCCGCCCCGATCCAGGCGTTCTGGATCAGCGGGCTGAGCGAATGGCGGACCGGCCGGCCGATGACGCCCGCGACCCTGGTCGTACCGGTGATCCGGCTCATCGCGGCAAAACCTCCTGATCGCGCAGAAAGGCCAACAGGCCGAGCAGCGGCAGGCCCAGTATGGCGAAATAGTCGCCGACGACCCGCTCGAATAGCTGCGCCCCTTCCCCCTCGAACTCATAGCTGCCCACCGTGGCCAGCGCGGGGCCTGGATTGCGCGCCAGATAGGTGTCCAGCCAAACATCGGTGAAGGCTCGCATGGTCAGGGTCGCGCTGGCCGCCTTGCGCCACAGGACCTGACCGTCGCGGGCCGCAGCCACGGCAGCGTGCAGCTGGTGCGAACGCCCGCGGAACATGACCAGCCTGGTGCGCGCCTCTTCGAGGCTAGCCGGCTTGTCGAACAGTCGGCCGTCCAGATCGAGGGTCTGGTCGGCGCCGATCACCAGCGCTTCCGGCCGGCATTGCGAAACCCGCAGCGTCTTGGCCTCGGCCAGCGCCATGGCGATGTCCTTGGGCGTCTTGCCGGCCAGGCGCGCCTTGGCCTTGGCCTCGTCGAGCCCCGAATCCGCCGCTTCGAACGCGACGCCGGCGGCGGCCAGCAGCCGCGAGCGCACGACGCTTTTCGAGGCCAGCACCAATGGGATCACGAGAGGACCTCGATCTGGCCGCCGCCGGCGGTCATGACGTTGATGATGGCCGCGGCGGTCTCCTCGACCGAGCGGCGGGTGACGTCGATCACCGGCCAACCGTGCTTTTCGAACATGCGGCGTGCACGGACGATCTCGCCGCGGACCGACTCGATATCCACATAGGCGCTCTCGCGATCCTCCTTCAGGTTGGAGAGCCGGTTGCGGCGGATCTCGATCAGCCGGTCTGGCGACAGGGTCAGGCCGACGACCACCGCGCGCTTCAGCTCGAACAGCTGCGCTGGCGGCTCGGTCCCGGGGACCAGCGGCACATTGGCCGCGCGGATGCCACGATGGGCCAGATAGATGGAGGTAGGCGTCTTCGAGGTGCGGCTGACCCCCACCAGCACCACGTCCGCCGCCTCCAGGTCCTGGGTGGCATGGCCGTCGTCATGGCTGATGGCGTAGGCCAGGGCGTCCATGCGGTTGAAATAGTCGTGGTCGAGCCGCAGGTGGGCGCCGACTCGGGTGGAGATCGAGGCGCCCAGATAGCGCGCCAGCGAGGCGATCAGCGGATCGAGCGCCGCCACGCAAGTCATGTCGAGGTCGCGGCAGCCCTGTTCAAGCGCCGCGCGCAGGGTTTTGTCGACGATGGTGTGCAGCACCACGCCTGGCGCGGCCTCGATCTCGCGCAGCACACGCTCGAGCTGGCGCGGCGATCGGACCAGCGAATAGATATGTTCGATCGGCAGGACATCGTCGAACCGAGCGCAGACCGCCCGCGCCATGGCGTTCAGCGTCTCGCCCGTCGAATCCGACACCAAGTGGATATGGAAGTAGGTGGCGAAGCGCGCAGCCTGGGTCATCGCCGACAATCCTTGCCCACCGCAGCCGTGGACCATTGGTTAACGAGGCGTTAACGACCGGCCCAA
>DASQSO010000044.1:0-4013 GCA_035642335.1 Caulobacteraceae bacterium | reverse complement strand
GTCCGGGCCCCTGCACGGCGGCATGATCGCGCGGGTGGAGAGCTTCATCGGCGAGGCCGGCCGCGTCGGGCCCGAGGCGGCCGTCCGCGCCCGCATCGCCCAGGGCCTGCCCGTGCCCGGTTTCGGCCACCAGCTCTATCCGGTCGCCGACCCGCGCGCCGAGGCCTTGCTGGCCGCCTTCGCATTGCCGGACAATTTCGCGGCGGTGCTGGCGGCGACCGAGGCGCTGACCGGCGAGCGGGCCAATGTGGACTTCGCCCTGACCGCGCTCTCCGCCTCGCTCCGCCTGCCAAGGGGCGCGGCCTTCCTGTTGTTCGCCATCGCGCGGCTGGCCGGCTGGCAGGCCCATGCGCTGGAGCAGCTGGCCACCGGGCGGCTGATCCGTCCCCGCGCTCGCTACATCGGGCCGCAACCGTCGCCTTAGGCGCTGACGGCGGGCGCGAATTGGTTCAATGACGGCGGGTACGCCCAACGGAGCCCTTCGCCCATGACCGCATTTCAGGCGATCGTCCTGGCCATCGTGCAGGGAATTACCGAGCTTTTCCCCATCTCCAGCCTCGGCCATGCGGTGTTGCTGCCGGCCCTGCTGCACTGGAATGTCGATGAGAACGGCGCTGGCTTCCTGCCCTTCCTCGTCGTCATGCACCTGGGCACGGCGCTCGCCCTGATTGTCTATTTCTGGCGCGACTGGTGGGATTTCGCCCTGGCCATCCTGGTGCGGCGCGGGCCGAAGGCGGTGGCCGAGCGGCGGCTCTTCCTGCAGGTGGTGATCGCCACCATCCCGGCGGTGGTCATCGGCTTCGTCTTCGAGCATATGCTCAAACGCGGCTTCGGCGCGCCGAAGCTCGCCGCGGCCTTTCTGATCGTGAACGGCATCATGCTGTTCGCCGCCGAGCGGCTGAAGGGCCATGGCGACCATCGCCCGCTGGACCGGCTGGGCTGGGGCAATGCGCTGATCATCGGCTTCTGCCAGTGCCTGGCCCTGATCCCCGGGCTGTCCCGCTCGGGCGCCACCATGGCCGGCGGCTATCTGGTCGGCCTCGACCACGAGGATGCGGCGCGCTTCTCCTTCCTGACCGCGACCCCGGTGATCCTGGGCGCCGGGGTGCTGGAGGCGCCCAAGCTGCTGCACCACGGCGGCAGCTTTTCCAACGTCGCCATCCTGGCCGGGATGGTCGCCGGCGTTTTCGCCTTCCTAAGCGCGGCGCTCCTGATGCGCTGGTTCCGCGGCCACGAGGCCAGGGCCTTCGACCCGTTCGCCATCTATTGCGGCCTCGCCGGCGCCGGCGCCCTCGTCTGGCTGACGCTGGGCCGTTAGGCCGGCTCGTAGTTCAGGTAGATGGCGTGGCCGTCGGGGTCGCGAAAGTGCGCGCCCAAGCCCCCGTTGCCATCCGTCAGGAACGGCCTTTCCAGGCTTACGCCCTTGGCCGCGAGATCGCGAACAGCCGCCTCCACCTCCCCCTGGTAAAAGATCAGCTGGGTCTCGGCCGGGTCGAGCACGTCCTGGAAAAGGCCGAGCCGGCAATCGCCGCTCCGCAGCGTCACGCTGCGGCCCTGGTCGTTGGTCTGGGCCAGCTCAAAGCCCAACTTGCGATAGAAGTCGTGCGCCCGCCCGACATCCCGGACTACCAGGCTGAGTTCGAAATGGCCGAGACGCAGGTCCGGCGCGGCGGGTCGCGGGGGCTGATAGGGAGGCGCCTCACGCTCGTGGCCGGGTTGGTTGTAGAAGAAGACCGGCAGATTGATGAAATGCAGCGGATGGTCGTCCGGGTCCCGCAAGTGGAAACCCGCGCCGTTTTGGTCCCGGGTCGGGCCCTTCTCAAAGACAATCCCCTTGTCGGCGAGATCGGCCGCGATCGCCTCGATATCGCCCTGCCAGAAGATCAGCTGGGTCCGCGCCGGCTCGAGATAGCCCTGGTAGAGGCCAAGCCGGCAATCGCCGAGCTCGACGGTCACGTTGCGGATATCAACTCCGCCGTCGACCAAGCCGAAGCCAAGCTTTTGATAGAAGTCCAGCGACTGCGCGATGTCCTTCACGGCGAGGCTGGTCTCGAAATGCCCCAGGTCCATGTCATCCTCCTCAAGGTCCAGTGACGCCGCGTGCTAGGCCGGCTCCCTGCGCCGCAAGCGCTCGACATTGATGATATGGATCGTGTGGCCGTCGGGGTCCTTCAGGATCGCGCCATCGCCTGCCGCATCCGTCGTCGGACCGCGCTCGACGACCAGGCCCTTGGCGGTCAGGTCGGAGGCGATCGCATAGACGTCGCCCTGCCAGAAGGCTAGCTGGCTCCGGTCCGGGTCGATGATCCCCTGGTAGAGGCTGATGGTGCAGTCCTTGTTGCGCAGCGTCGCCACGCGCTCCTGGCGGCTGGTCAGCTCGAACCCCAGCTTGCGGTAGAAGTCCACCGTCCGCTCCAGGTCGACCACCGCCAAGCTGACGATGAACCAGCCGAACCCCGGGCCGGTCCCCCGCGCCGTTCGCGGCGCCGGCTCGGCCGGGCGCGTGTAGGCGGGCTGGTCGGGATAGTTGACCTTCTGGTTGATCACATAGATCGGGTGGTCGTCCGGGTCCTTCAGCATGAAGGCCGCGCCGGTGTCGTTATAGTTCGGCCCGTGAAAGAAGCTTAAGCCCGCCAGCTCGACCTCGGCGGCGAGCGCCGGAATATCGCCCTGCCAGAAGATCAGCTGCGTCTCGGCCGGCTGCAGATAGCCCTGATAGAGGCCTAGCCGGCAACCACCCTTCTGCAAGGTCACGGTGCGGATATCGACCCCGCCCTCGACCTTCTCGAACCCCAGTTTCTCGTAGAATTCCAGCGACCGCGCGATGTCGGCGACATCGAGACTGATCTCGAAATATCCCAGGTCCATGTCGTTCCTCCCTGGCCGGTCGGGCCTTTTTGGTCTTCAGGCGCCGCGCGGACGCGTGGCCCTCACGTGCTCGCTGTAGATGTCGATGAGTTCGAACCAGCGCTCGCGGGCGCGCAGCCCCTTGAGAATGCGGGCCTTCTGGTCGGCGGTGAACTCGGCCGCCGACGAAAAGCCGGCCCAATTCTCGGCGATTTTGCTGAAGCGGGTCGGTGGCAGGCGCGAGCCGATCGGCGCGCCATCCAGCAGTTCGCCAAGTTCGTCGAAGGCGGCGTGCCAGCCCCCCAGCGCCCCCGGCCGCCCGGGCGAGGCGAACCCCTCGTCGGGTTCTTCGGGATCGGGCACGCCCGGCGTGGCGTGCTGGAGGTAGCGCAGGCGCGTGCCGCCATCGGCCGGCTCGAGCTCGAACTCGAAATAGGCCTCGGGCCCCGGCCAGGCGCCGCCCTCGCCCGCGCCGGCGAAGCGGATGCGTCTGGGCGGCTCGAAGACCTGGATCGGCCCGGCGAACGCATCGGAATGGAAACGATAGGCGCCGCCTGGCCTGAGATCCCATACGGTCGGCGGGATGAACCAGATCGCCACCTCCGCCGGATCGCTGACCGCCTTCCAGACCCGCTCGATGGGGTGCGGATAGGTGCGGACGAACTCGATCGTATATCGGTCGATGAAGCGCGCCAGTTCGGCCTCGGCCATGTCAGCCCCCTCGGCCTTTTCGCGCCGGCGGCAGCGCCGTGCGCAGATGATCATCGTAGATGCGAGCCAGTTCGAAGGAGCGTTCGCGGCGGCGCAGGCTCTGGACGATGCCGTCGAGCTGGCGCGGGGTCAGGTCCAGACCGGTTTCATCGGCCTTCTCGGCCCAGAGCTTCACCATGGCGCCGAACCGCGTCGGCGGCAGGCGCGAACCCGCTGGGACCCCGTCAAGGTGATCGCCGAGCGCTTCCCAGAACTCATGCCAGCCGTTGACCGCGCCCGGCCACGGCGTGCCGGCGCCCGGCCGCTGATCGCCCGGCTGGCCATAGACGCGGTCGGGCGAGAAGTGCTGCACGAAGCGCATGCGCGTGCCGCTGGCGACCTCGTCCAGCTCGTATTGGAAATAGCCCGCCTCGTCGCCCGCGTTGCGCAGGCGGACCAGCCGGGGCGGATCGAAC
>DASQSO010000043.1:0-4046 GCA_035642335.1 Caulobacteraceae bacterium | reverse complement strand
ACTTGCGCCCAGCCGGTGATTCCAGGCCGAACCAGGTACCGAAAAGCGTAATTTGGGATCCTTCTCGAGTATTCCGAATGAAGCACGACCGCCTCCGGGCGAGGTCCGATCAGGCTCATATCGCCCTTCAGCACATTCCATAGCTGGGGAAGCTCGTCGACACGGAAGCGCCGGAGCACACGCCCGACCTTGGTGATACGATCATCCCGGACGACCGCCGCGCGGATCGGCTCGGCCGCGCATTCCGGGCGCATGGTGCGCAGTTTCCACAAACGGAATTGTGTGCCGCCGACGCCGACGCGCTGCTGGGAGAATAATATCGGCGATCCTCCGCCACTGATCCACACCGCCAGCGCGCCAAGCGCGATAAGGGGGAGGCACGCCGGCAGGATGAACACCACCAGTCCGATATCCAATAGCCGCTTGACCGTGCTGTAGGAGGCGATCCCATTCGGCGGCAGGTGCTCGACTTCGAAGTGCTCGATCGGTACGGCGCCGCGAAGGTCTTCGACGTATTGTCCAATGTGAACCACCTTGCAGCCGGCCAACATCGCTCGCGACAAGGCTTTCGCCCAATTGGCGTTGACGGCCTTGGTCAGCGAGACCAGGACGATGTCGAAGCCGCGCAAATCCGTATTCGGATCGCGGATGACTTGCCCAAGAGACTCGGAAAAGCGGCCTTCCCCGACCAGAGGAGCGATGACCGCCACTCGGTTGGGAAGCAGCCGGCGCCCAAGCCACGCAGTTTGAGCGGTCACGAAAGCCGTCTGCAACACAGCGGATGTCAGCATCAGCCGGGAATAAAACAGGCGCAAGCTGATGATGGCCAGCGCATAGATCCCGAAAGTCAGCGCGGTCGCCAAAAGACCTTGGCTAAATCTGTGATCCAGCGGCCCGCGAATCCGCGTGACATAGTACGTCGCCAGCGCCGTGCAGCCCAGATTCAATAGAATGTGAAGCTCGAACGCCGACGATACCACCATCAGACCCACGTTATTTATGACAATGGCGATGCTTATCGCCGTCCAGACGGCGATGACGGTAACGGCTGCCGCCGCAATGATGAAGCCGGCGACGCGCCCGCGCGATTCACCGCAATCCTGCGCCCGTGTCCCGGCGATGTCCGATAAGCTCATCATCAACATCAAAGCCGCCCCGCCGCTGCTGTCTTGTTGGTTCTGTCCCAAAACGAGACAGGTCCGATTGATCCTGTCCGTGCACCCGCAAGGCCTGGGCCAGCGATGGCGAATCCCATGTCGGCTAAGGCGTTGCGCGGACCGCCGCGGCGGCGTTCGCGCCTCGCCTCGCCCGGCGCGGATTTGACCGGCGCGGGCGCCGGCGAGCCGCTGACGCCGATGCCGACGCCCAGCAGAAGGCTCAGAAAGAGCGCCATCGACGGCGTCTGAAGAGCGTAGTCACTAGCCCCATGCAGCAGGAACAGCAGCAGCACCGCGAAGATCGCCAGCAGCCAGGAGCGCATGCGTCTCCGGCGAACGACGCCGATCGCCAGCTGAACGGCCAGCACGGCAATGGTGGCGAACATCGCCGCGGCGCCCAGCACGCCGGCCTCTTCAAGCCATTGGATGTAGACGTTGTGGGCGGCGCCCAGGGTCCCAAGCGCCGCCAGGTTGGCCGTATCCATGATCATGGCGTTGATGCGGGCGAACGAGCCCAGGCCATAGCCCGACCAGGGTGCGGCCAGGAAAGCGGACCAGTGGGCTGCGAAGATCTGGCCGCGGGTCAGCGCGTCCGGGCCGAAGAACAAGAACCGCTGCTGCAGGGCGTCGATGTTGAGAGCCAGCGAGCCGAGCAGCAAGCCGCCGACGATGGAGACGGTGGCGATCACCGGCGCGGAGATCGCGGTCGGCCGCGAGCGCGCCAGCGCCGTGGCGCCAAGCAGGACCACGCCCACGCCAGCGGTCGCCGCCATGCCCCCGCGCGAAAAGGTGAGGATCAGGCAGGTGGCGGCCAGCACCAGGGCCAGCAGCGGGCGCGCCAGCCTGGAAATCATGGGCTGGAGATCGGCGCCGTGGAACCGGCCCCGCGGCCGGGCGCCGTCGTAGGTGCGGACCAGGTCAATCAGATTGAGCAGGGTCAGCGCTCCGAACAGGGTGGCGGCGGTGTTGCTGCTGCCGAAGGCGGCGGACAATCTGTCGGGCCCGGACGGGCGCGGGCCGCCGAACAGCAGGTCAGGGCTGGCGATATGGTCGATGAAGGCCCAGGCGCTGAAGCCTATGCCGACCACCAGGATGGCGCGGATCAGTCCCTTGGCGCGATCGTCATCCGCGCCAAAGCAGCACCCGATCAGGAAGGCCGCGGCCAGCGCCAGGAGCTTGACGATCTCGACCAGGGTTGCGTAGGGGTCGACCGACACCACCGCGGGGGCGCCGGGCACAAAGCTCCAGATGGGGTGGGCGCCGCCCAGCCCGAACGGGGTCAGCGACAGAACGGCCAACAGCAGCACGCAGGCGAAACCAGCCCCCGCGGCCCGCAGACCCATGCCGTTCAACGCCCGAGCCGCCCAGTCCTGGCTGAACAGCATCAATGCCAGCAGCACAAACCACAGGGTGGAAAAGCCCAGCGCCAGGTTGGTGCGGTTGGCGCCAAAAGCGAGATGGCCGGCGAACAACACAAGCGCAACCAGGTACGCCAGGACGCTTCCGACCCGTGCGCTCCTCGCTCGAGCGTCTCTTGGCGCGCCCCCAGGCACGGCTCAGGCCCACCGCCTGGTCATTGGGCGTAATACTTGCGGTAGGAGCGGTAGTAGTAGCCGGCGTCGCCGTAGCCGTACCTGGACTGTTCGCGCACGTCGACCAGGGTCAGGGCAATGCCGGCGATGTCCGCGCCGACCGAATTGAGCAAGGCGAACGACGCCTCGATCGCCTTGCGAGGAGTCTTGCGCCAATGGGCCAGAAACAGCACCACATCGCCCTTGGGCGCCAGGATGCGGGTGTCGGATACCGGGATCACCGGGGCGGTGTCGAGCAGGACCAGATCATAGCGCTGGCGCATATCCGCCAGCAGCCGATCCATGGCGGCGGAGCCAAACAGGTCCTTTGGCGTGTAGGCCGTCTTGGCCAGCGGCAGGAAATCGGCGCCGGAGCTGGCGTCATGGACGATGGCCTCATCCAGCGTCGTGGTTCCCTGCAGCACCTCGATCAGGCCCATGGCCGGATCGATATCGAGCAGGCGGTTGATATTGCGACGGCGCAGGTCGCAGTCGATGACGATCACCTTGGCGCCTGACATGGCCATGGATTTGCCGAGGCAGAAGGCCGTGGTGGTCTTGCCTTCCCCCGGCAGGGCGGAGGTGACGATGACCACCTTGACCTTGCTGTCGACCTTGGAGAACAGGATCGACGTGCGCAGGTTGCGGAACGCCTCGGCGAAGGCCGAGAGCGGTTTGTCGACCACATATTGGCCGGGGGGGATACCCGACGCCTTGCCGTCGGTGGTCGAGTCCAGCGACGGCACAGCGCCCAGGTGGGGCACGTTGAAGAACCGCTCGACGTCCTCGGAGGTGGTCAGGCCGCTATCGAGCGCCTCCATCACGAACACCGAACCAACGCCGCCAGCCAGGCCCAGCACCAGACCCAGGGCCAGATTGAGCTTCTTGTTGGGGAAGCTGGGCGTATTCGGAATCTTGGCGCGAGAGACCACGCGCGCGTCCGACTGCTGGCTGCCCTGGTCGGTGGTGGTCTGTTTGGCGCGATTGAGCAGGCTCTCATACAGCGTGCTGGCGGCGTCGGCCTTGCGCTGCAGATCAGCCAGTTCCACGCCGGCGGCGTTATTGCCAACCAGGGTTCCCTTGGCGCCGGCGAGACTGGCCTCGATCGAGGCGGTCCGTTGGCGCGCGACCTGGTCCTCGGCCTCGAGGTTGGACACCTGGCGGCCAACTTCCTGGCCGATCTGGGCGTCGATGTCGGCGAGCTCGCGCTGAACGCGCTGCACTTCCGGGTGGCGCGGTCCGTACTTGGTCTCCAGATCGGCGACCTTGGCGCTGATCTCGGCCTTTTGCGCGCGAAGCGATGCGACCGTGGACGAGT
>DASQSO010000042.1:0-3568 GCA_035642335.1 Caulobacteraceae bacterium | reverse complement strand
AGCTGATCAACAACGTGGCCTTGAACTACGGCGGCTATTCGGTGCTCGCGGGCGTCGGAGAGCGCAGCCGCGAAGGCAACGACATGTATTATGAGATGATCGACTCCAAGGTGAACGTGAACCCGAAGGAAAACGGCGGGTCCACCGAAGGCTCGCGCTGCAGCCTGGTCTACGGCCAGATGAACGAGCCGCCGGGAGCGCGCGCCCGCGTCGCCCTGACCGGCCTGGCGCAGGCGGAGTATTTC
Organism: Caulobacteraceae bacterium; assembly: GCA_035642335.1. Classification (GTDB taxonomy): domain Bacteria; phylum Pseudomonadota; class Alphaproteobacteria; order Caulobacterales; family Caulobacteraceae; genus Poindextera. Next base: position 3,323 of record DASQSO010000042.1, on the reverse strand, counting down.
CGCGACCAGGAAGGCAAGGACTGTCTGCTGTTCATCGACAACATCTTCCGCTTCACCCAGGCCGGTTCGGAAATCTCCGCCCTGCTGGGCCGCATCCCCTCCGCCGTCGGTTATCAGCCGACCCTGGCCACCGAGATGGGCAATCTGCAGGAGCGCATCACCTCGACCAACAAGGGCTCGATCACCTCGGTGCAGGCCATCTTCGTGCCCGCCGACGACCTGACCGACCCGGCGCCGGCCACGGCCTATTCCCACCTTGACGCGACCACCATCCTGTCGCGCGACGTGTTCGCCAAGGCCATCTTCCCGGCCATCGACCCGCTGGACTCCACCTCGCGCATCCTCGACCCGCTGGTGGTCGGCGAGGAGCACTATCGGGTCGCCCGCCGCACCCAGGAAATCCTTCAGCAATACAAGGCGCTGAAGGACATCATCGCCATCCTGGGCATGGATGAGCTTTCGGAAGACGACAAGGTGACCGTGGCCCGGGCGCGTAAGATCGAGCGCTTCCTGTCCCAGCCCATGCACGTGGCCGAGCAGTTCACCAACCTGCCGGGCATCTTCGTTTCGCTGGAAGACACCATCCGTTCGTTCAAGGCGGTGTGCGACGGCGAATACGACCACCTGCCGGAACAGGCCTTCTACAACGTCGGCACCATCGACGACGCCGTGGCCAAGGCCGAGAAGATGGCGGCGGAGGCGTGAGGCCTTGAAACTGCACTTTTCCCTGGTTTCGCCGGAACGCGAACTCTACGCCGGCGAGGTCGATCAGGTCGATGCGCCGGGCTCCGAGGGCGACTTCGGCGTCTTCCCCGGCCACGCGCCGTTCATGACCGCGCTGAAGGAAGGCTTCGTCACCGTCCATGACGAGGGCCAGCTGATCCGTTTCGAAGTCCGGGGCGGCTTCGCCGACGTGACCCCGCAAGGCTTCACGGTCCTGGCGGAGCACGCCAGGGAAGTGAGGATCGCGCCTCCGTAGGCGCCGAGACCCACGTTCTTTTTCCGTCATGGTCTTGTTCGGGCCACCCATGATCACCGTCTTTGATCAAATGTTCATGGGGTCCCCCGCATTCCGCTACGCTCCAGCGGGGGATGACGGTTTTGAGTTGAGCGCGAACCCTCGTTTTCGAACACACCCTTCGTCGCCCGCGCCGTGGGCGCGTCAGGAAATCCCTGCCCCCCTCCGCGCTGTGCTTAACTCTCCGCATGTCCAGCGGTCACCGGCCCACCCGATCGATCCGTTCGAACAGCGCGTCTGTAGCGCGCCAATACCGCACCGCCAAGCCGGGCCACCGGTCGCGCCCGCGCGCCGACCGCGAAGCCTTGCTGGAGAGCGTCAGCTTTCGAGCGCGCCCTTCGCCGCCAGCCAGTCCAGGCACATCCGCGCCGCGGCGTCCCAGCCCGGCTCGGCGACCAGCCAGTGGCTCATATCCTTCAGCACCCGGAAATCGCCGCCGAGGCGCTCGGTGATCTGGCTGACCGTGGACGGTGGGTGGATGGCGTCGCGTTCGCCGCTCAGGGCCAGCACCGGCGCCTCGATGGCCGAGGGCGTCACCTGGGTGGTGGTCATCGGGTCCAGCCACCAGTTCAACGTCTCCCAGAGCGCCCGGCCGCTCTCCGGCGCCATGCGCTCGAAGATGGCGTGGCGCTCCGGGCTGGACAGCCGGTCGAGGCTGTAGCCGCGCGCCGAGCCGTAGTCGGGTTCGATCGCCTGCATCCAGAAGGCGCCCAAGCCATAGAGGCTGATGGCCGAGATCGCCTCGCCGAGGCTGCCGCCCGGCACGCCCCAGGGCGGCGACGGCGCCAGGAGCACCAGCGCCCGCACGGGCGCGCGCGCCGCGGCCATCTGCGCCACCAGCCCGCCGAGCGAATGGCCGATCAGGATCGGCGGCTCGGCCTGTTCGGCGACCAGCATGGCCAGGTCGGCGGCATAGTCGGCCATGGAAAGGCCGGCGGTCGCGTCACGCGGGCTCCCGGCGCCGTGCCCGCGCATGTCGGGGGCGAGGCAGGCCAAGCCGCGCGCCTCGAAGGGCCCGCGAAACCGCTCGAACGCCCAGCCGCCGCAAAAGGCCCCGTGCGCGAAGATGACCGAGGGCGGGGCCATGGGCTCAGCTGAACTTTGAGAAGGCGCGCACCACCTGTTCATAGGCGTTGCGCTTGAACGGGACCACCAGTTCCGGCGCCTCGGCCAGATCGCCCCAGCGCCAGGCGTCGAATTCAGCGAAGGTGTGGCTGTCCAGATCGATTTCGCTCTCGTCGCCCTCAAAACGAAAAGCGAACCAGATCTGCTTCTGCCCGATCCAGCCCTTTTTGCTCGGGGCGGCTTCGGGCGGGAAGTCGTAGGCAGCCCAGTCCTCGGTGCAGCCGAGCAGGCCAGCGGAGCGCACGCCGGTCTCCTCGCGCAGCTCGCGCCTGGCGGCGGCTTCCAGGTCTTCGCCGTCATCGACGCCGCCTTGCGGGAACTGCCAGTTGTGCGGCGGCGCGGCGTCGGCGCGGCGGCCATACCAGACGCGGCCGTCCTTGTGGAACAGGACGACGCCGACGTTGGGGCGGTAGAGCGAAAGATCGGGACCGGGCAGGACGGCTACCTGCGGGCCATGACCGCCGAGGCGGGCGCGAGCTGATAGCCGCGGGCGGCCAGGCCAGCGGCCCAGCGGCCGACCTCGTCCAGCGTGGTCGGATAGGCGAAGCCGGAGCCCAGGGCGTAGCCGCGCCGCAGGGCATCGGCCTCCAGCGCGGCCAGCCGCTTGTCGATGGCGTCGCCGGCCAGCCGGCCGTCGACCACCAGGTCGGCGGAAGCGCGCGGGATGCCGCCGCCGCGCTTGGCCGCCGAGCCGTCGTCGATGAAGGCCAGGCCCCGCCGTCGCAGGTCGCCCGAAAAGATCGCCATGGCGGAATCGGAGGTCAGGAACCTGGAACCCAGATAGTTGGTCACGCCAAAATAGCCCGTCGCCCGCGACAACAGCCCGTCCAGCCGCTGGACGGTTTCGGCCGGCTTGGCGGTGGTGAGCAGGGTCAGGGGCCCCGGATCGTTGTTCGGATAGTCCGCCGGCTCCATCGGCGCTTCCAGCAGCACCTCGTGGCCGTTGGCGCGGGCCAAGTCGATCCAGGCCTGCAGGCCATCGGCGTAGGGCACGAAGGAGAGGGTGACCTCGGGCGGCAGCTGCTCGATGGCCTGGCGGGTGGACTTGGCGTTCAGGCCGAGGCCGCCGATGACCAGGGCGATCCTGGGCTTGCCGTTGGCGACGAAGGGTCGGGCGTAGGCCTGGGCCGGTGTGCCGCCGTCCGGGCCCATGATCGGCAGGACGCCGCCGGGCACCGGC
>DASQSO010000041.1:0-2997 GCA_035642335.1 Caulobacteraceae bacterium | reverse complement strand
CAGGTGGTGGTCGCCTCCGAGCCCGGCAACCCGCTCGGCGACATCGCCGGCTGCCCCTCCTCCCGTCGCATCGAACTGGCCTTCGGTCAGTAGAATCCAGACTTCTCCCAGAGGGAGAGGTCTAAATAGGCGCACATCTAGAACAGGAAGCGGGCCGCGGCGCGGGCGTCGTAGGTCTGGTAGTCGTCGCGGAATTCGCCGCCGGCGTCGGCGCTGAAATCGGCGTACTGGCCGGTGGCGCGCAGGCCGAGTCGCGCCAGGACGCCGCCTTTATCCGTGAACTGAGGATTGAGCGTGAAGGTCGATCCGCCCGCGAAATTGGCCACGGTCGAGGCCGGCCCGCCGAACACCACGGCGCGATAGCCGAGTGTCAGCTCCGGCCGGTAGACGACGCCCTGGCCGAAGTTCGCGCCCACGACGATGTCGACCTGGGCGTCGGCCTGGCTGGCGGTCTGCGAGGCCACGTTCAGGTTGAAGGCTGGGCCGCCGCCACGTTCCTGGTAACCGGCCTGGCTGAGCAGTGTGTAGTCGGCGGAAACCTCCGGCCGGGCGAAGAAGCGGCTGACCGAGAACTGGTAGCCCAGCCCGCCGTCGATCGAGACGATGGCGCCCAGCCAGCTGGCCTTGGCCTCGCGCGAGATGCTCTGGCTGGGGGTCGAGGCCAGGTCGTTCGAAGTGGTCTCGTCGATCAGGAAACGCTGGCTGCCCAGGGTGACCAGCCCGCCATTGATGCTGGCGTTGGCGACGACGCCATTCTGGCCGCCGCCGCCTTTGCGCCAGTAGGCCCCGACTTCGAGCGCCGTGGCCGACAGGGTCTGGTCCGAGGGCTGGGTGTCGTCGCGCACGCCGGTGGTGAGGAAGGAGGCCGCGACCCCGACGACGGAATCGCCGGTCGCCCGCTCGATCCCGCCGGCGATGCCGAAGCCGAGGCCCTTGTAGCCATTCACCTGGCTCGTGGTGTCGAGGTTGTTGGAATAGCCGATCTCCTGCACCCACCCGCGCGGCGCGTCGGTCTGCAGCTTCACCGGCGCGTCGGCCTCGGTGCGCGTAAGCGCCTGCTGGCCGACCAGCAGCGTCTCGAAAGTGCCGCCGGAGTAGTCGGGCAGGAACTGGTCATAGGCGCGGACGAGCGAGGCCCGGTCCAGCTTGGATAGGATGTCGGCGGCGACCGCGGAGTCGTTCCCGACGGCCCTGCTGAAGGCCGCGAACTCAGCCGCCTCGGCTGGGTTGAGGCCGAGGTCGGCCGCGCTCTTCGCCGTGGCGGTGATGCTGAGCGTCGTGGCGTTGGCGATGATTTGGCCGGTGTCGAGGAACGGAATCTGCCCGAGCAGCGCATTGGAGACGTTGCCAGCGGAAAGATTGCCGGCGGTGATGAGTATGAAGGTCTGCGAGCTGGCCACGGGCGCGGTCAGGGCCAGACCGACCTCGGCGCCGGAGGCCAGCGTCGCGTTTCCCGACACCTTGAAGCCGCTGGCGGCGGGGTTAGAGTCGGCGGGATTGGCGGTGAAGATCACCTCGCCGCCCGCGCCGACGTTCAGCGTCGACAGCTGCACCAGGCTGGGCGCGGTCGTGAACAGCTCGCCCTTGCCGCTCCCCCCGACGGTCAGGGCCAGCGAGCCGCCAGCCGCCTCGGTGAGGGCGCCCTGGGCGAAGCCGCCGTTCTCGATGTCGAAGACGTTGCCGGTGCTGCTGCCGAAGGCGATCGCGCCGGTGACGTTGCCGCCGAGCAGGTTGAAGGTCGTCGCGCCGGTCCCGACGAAATCGACGTCGCCGATGATGCTGGGCGTAAAGGTGGCGTTGCCGCTCGAGGTGCAGACGCCGCTCGAATTCTCGGCGACGCACTGGGTCAGGGTGAAGGCGCCGGTGTTGTTCTCGAAGATGGCGACTGTCGTGCCCCGGGAGACCTGGCCGGCGACGACCGGCACCACCGAGGCGGTGATGTTGCCGGTGTTGACGATCGCGCCGAGGCCGCCGCCGGCGTCGGAAATGACCGTGGCGTTGCCGAAAACCCCGCCGGCGCCTTCGGAAACCCCGGCGACGCCGGCGATGCCAGTGACCTCGGCGCTGATGTCGCCGGAGTTGTTCAGCACAGTGGCGCCGGGCGTCGCGCCGGCGTCGATCTTGATGGCGGTGACGGCGCCGGGCGCTGAATCGCCCTCTATGGTGTTGTTGAAGCCGACCGCCAAGATCGTGCCGCTGACGGTGATGCGCGGAACATCAGCGCCCTGGCCGAGCTCAAGGGCGGTCGAGACGCCCGCGCCGCCGGTGGTGTTGGCGACCGCGCTGGCCTCGAGAATGCCGCTGATGTCCAGGCCGCCGGGCAGGGACACCGTGCTGAAGTTTCCGTTGGCGGCCGTGCCGCCGCTGGTTACCGCCAGGGTATTGACGCCGCCGATCTGCAGACCCTCGCCATTGACCTGCTGGTAGGGGTCCTGGGCGTTGACCGTACCGCCGATGGTGAGGGAATAGCCGTCCGAGCCGGCGCCGACGGTGATCGGCGCCGCGCCGCCGATCAATAGGGCCGGGGCGGAGCCGAATACGGTCAGGGCGCCGCCGGGCTGCGCCGAGATGTTGCCGGAGGCAACCACGGGGGCGTCGATGCTGATGCCGCCGGTGACATTGCCGCCGATTGATAAGGCCGGGCCGCCCTGGGCCAGCTGGTCGGGGGTCAACAGCGCCTCGCCAGCCAGGGTGTCCGGCGGGGTGGTCGCGCGATAGCCGGTCGCGGTGATGGCGCCGTTGATCTCGACGCCGCCGCCGACCCCGCCGTTCAGGGCCACGCCCGTGGCGTTGGCTCCGGTGGCGGTGATCGCGCCGGCGATCGTCACATTCCCGCTGATCGGCGCGTTGGAGGCCGAAAAGACGCCGTAGCTGACGTCGGTGGTGTTGGCGTTGCCGCCGGTGATGGACAGCACGCCAGCGGTGCTGAGCGAGCCGGTCAGGCCGGAGTCCAGCGCGATGTCGGCGGAGTTCTCGCCGATGACGCTGATCGTCGCG
>DASQSO010000040.1:0-4407 GCA_035642335.1 Caulobacteraceae bacterium | reverse complement strand
CCTGGATCACCGTCCAGGCGAAGGCGGTGAGACCCTGCGCGACACGCAAGCGCGGGCGCTGGCGAGCCTCGCCGACATCATGGCGCGCGGCCATCGCCTGCCGATCGCGGCCAGCCACGGCAACCTGATCTCGAGCGTCCTGCGCGCCGTCAATGCCCGGTTCGGTTTCGACGACTGGCGCGGCCTGCGTAATCCGGACCTGTTCAAGTTGATGTTCAAAGACGGCCGGCTGTCCGGCTACCGGCGGATCGAATAGCCGGCCGTCGCTTCACGTCCCGGGCATAGCCGGCATCGGTTGCGCGGCCGTCGGCGACGGGGCCTGGACGAGGAAAAAGACATCGACCTTTCCAGCATGCGCGAAGCGCAACGTCGCCGGGATGTGGTCGCCAGGGCTGAAGGCCTGCCTGGGCCCGATCAACGTCAGTTGATAGGCGCCGGGCGCCAGGGTCACCGTCTGTCCGGGGGCAATCGTCAGCCCGCCGAGAATCTCTGGCGCGCTGGCGACATCTTCGTTCGTCGTCGATTGTCGGATCTCGATGCGGCGGACCATGGGTGATGTGGCGCCGACCAGCCTGTCGAGGGCCTTTCCGGTGTTCGTGACCGACAGATAGCCGACGGCGGTCGGCATGCCGGCGGGCGCCGGCGGCGCCCACGGATGCCCGATAGTCAGCGCCCCGGCCTGGTAGGAATGCGCCCCGGCGTCGGTCGCGGCGAGCATCAGGGTCAGGGCGAACGCGAACAGAATGGAAGTGATTTTGGGCATTTGGATCCTTTCAAGGTTGGTGGGCGCGCAAGCGCGCGGCGTGGTACGGCGGCAGCGTCAGAAGTTGGCGGTCACTGAAAATCGCGCGGATGTCGGCTCCAGCGGATGGACCTGGAGACCGGTCACCGGCTGGGAGGTCGGCGTGAGCCGTGAGGTGTAGTCAAAGGCCGCAGCGTTCGCCTTTGTGTTCAATAGATTATAGATACTGAGCTGCAGCTTCAGCCTCGAATTTACCTTGTAGCCGATGTCGAGATTGAACTCGCTGTAACCCTTGTCGTGGGGAGATTCGGAGCCGTCCACTACCGGATAGGGACCGAGGTCGCGCCACTGCAGCGAGCCGTACCAAGGCCCTAGATTGTCGATGAGGACGCCGGCCGAGCCGACGAAGCTGGGCGCATTGGTGATGAAGTTCCCATCGAGCTGGAAGACGTTTTGCAGTTCGGCGAGCGACCCCTGATAGCGGGCCTTGGTGAACGACAGATCGGTGTTGAACTCGATCCAGGGCAGGGGCCGGTACTGGGCGGAGACCTCGACGCCCTGACGCCGGCTGGGCGCGGTCGGCAGGTCCTGGCCCTGGTCCTCGTCGAACGCCAGTTCGGAGCTGAAATCCTCCTGGAACACGGCGATCTGGATGGCGGTCTTGGGAATGAGGTTGCTGCGAAGCCCGATCTCCTCACCGGTCGTGGGCGCAAGCAGCGGCGTCGGCCCGGCCGTGGGGACGAGACCCTCGAGCCCGACGGTGCCGAACACGCCGCGAACGTCGTTGGAGTGAAACCCCTGGCCGGCGCTGACATATATCTCCGATTGGAGCCAGGGACCGAGGATCAGGCTGCCCTTGGGTTGAGGCAGGGTCTGCGACTTGGCGCCGTCGAACCCGGTGGTCAGGCTGTGGTCGTGGGCATAGAAATACTCCTCACGGAACCCGATCACTGTGCGTAGCCAGCGCGTCCAGTAGGTGGTGTTCTCGACATAGGCGCCGAGATCGTTCAGGCCGACCTGGTCGGCATTGCAGTTGCCATGGACGGCTGCGTAGGCTTGGCCCTGGCCGCCATCGTTCAAAGCTCCGGCGGGCGTATCGGCGGGGGGCGGCGGCAGCGAGCCGATGCCGCCCGGAACCGCCGGGACCTCGCAATAATCCAGCGTGATGTCCCCGTGCAGCGTGTGTCGCCGATCGACGAAGACCTTGTCGTGGCGTTCCTGCACGCCGAACACGGTATCGGTGCGGATTCCGAAGAAGCTCTCATTCAGCGTCAACGCCGCGTCGCCGCCGACGACGTTGCGGGTCTCGTCCTGCTGCTCCTGGTCGCCGTTCACCGGATCGAGCAGGAAATGGGTGAAGTTGTTGACCAGCGTCATGGTGCTGTTGATGACGTAGGCGTTGGCGGCGAACGTCCAATGGTCGCCGGTCTTCCCGTAATGGCCGGACAGGCTTACCCGCGATGAGACGGCGTGGTCGGTTGGGTCGAGCACGCCGTAGCGGCCGATAAGGCCTTGCTGAACCGCGAAGACGGACTGGTCGGTCTCCAGGCGTCCGGCGCTCTGGTAGAACAGGCCCGTCAGGCTGAAGCCGTTCGCGTCGGTCCCGTGGCTGAACCGGACCGCCGCGTCGACCTTGTTGAAATTGCTCGGCGGATCCCAGGGTCCGTCAAAGTGGCTGACGTCGACCGCCGCCCAGATGCGGTCGTCGGAGTCGATATGATAGGTCCCGCCCGCGAAAAGGTCATAGTCGCGCAGGGTGCCGACGCTGGCGGAGACCTGATTGGGAAGGTCGTCGGTCAGGTGCACCCGGGCCGAGCCGACCGCGCCGAAGTCCCCGGTGTTGGCGTAGTAGGGTCCCTTGGTGTAGTCGAGGCTCTGGACGATCTGCGGGATCAGGAAGTTCTGATCCGAATAGCCCTGCGAATGGGCGTTAGTGCCCCGGTTCACCGGCATGCCGTCAACGAAGCTGGCGAAGTCGGTGCCGTGGTCGAGGTCGAAGCCCCGCAGCTGGTACTGATTGGCCTTGCTCTCGCCTGAGTGCACCGTGACCACCAGGCCCGGCACGGTCTCGTAGAGCTGGCCGATGCGAAAGATCGGTCGAAGGGCGATTTCCTGCTTTGTCACGGTGCCCTGGCTGGCGGTTTTCGCGACGCCAAGCAGGTTCAGGCGGGAAGCGGTCACCACGACCTCTGCGATCGAACCTGTGGCGGTTTGAGCCCTGGCGAAGCTGGCCGGACACGATACGAAGGCGCAGGCGGCGAGCCCGCTTAGAAGAGCCGTTCTGGTCATCGAAAGAGCAGTCCGAAGAGATCGTGAGCCGCGCGCGGCGGCGGTCATCCGCGCCGGAGGTGCGAATGCGACAGATCGATCAGATCGAAAAAGCGGGCGGGCCTTGGGACGGCGGCGGCGGCGCGGCCAGGCCGCGGCCGGGCGTGGTCGAGAGCCTTGGTGGGGCGAGCGCGGCGGTCAGTTCGAAGCGAACCGAACCCAGGATATGCGCGGGCGCCTGCGTCGGCGTGCCGCCATGGCCGGCGAAGGCGCAAGTCGCGGCGGGCTTTGGCTTCGGCGACTTGGCTGGAACGCCGTGATCGTCGGCTGGGGCGAGCATGGGCCCATAGCCGGTGCAGATGACGAGGGTCGGCTGGCCGCCGTTCCGCGTCAGCATGAAGCCTTGGGGCACGGCGAGCTGCAGCAACAGCGCCAGCATCGCCAGCATGGCGATGCCCGCTCGATCCTCCCAACTGTGCCACATCCAGCGCATGTCCGCTCCGTATAGCAGGATGGGACGTTCGGCGAAGGCGGTTTGTTCCTACGCCGCCCGCTGTTCGCTCTCGGCGATGCGCTGGATGGCGACGTAGTCGGTCTTGCCGGTGCCGAGCAGCGGCACCTCGGGGGTGCGGACTATGCGGCTGGGGACGAGCAGGCTGGACGCGCCGATCATCTGCGCATGGGCGATCAGGGCCGAGACCTGGGCGTCCAGCCGATCGGTCACCAGCACCAGCCGCTCGCCCTTGCGCGCGTCGGGCATGGCGATGACCGCGTGGCGGGCATCCGGCCAAACGCCGGCGGCCAGCGTCTCGACCGCGGTCAGCGACACCATCTCGCCGGCGATCTTGGCGAAGCGCTTCACCCGGCCCTGGATGGTGATGAAGCCGTCCTCGTCGATGGAGACGATATCGCCGGTGTCATGCCAGCCGTCGACGGGGGCGCTGAGTACGCCGGCCTCGTCGAGATAGCCGCTCATCACGTTCGGGCCGCGCACGAAGAGCTGGCCGCCGCCGACGATGCCCTCGATCGGCTTGATGCGGACCTCCATGCCCGGCACCAGATCGCCGACGGTGCCGCGCCTGTTGCCGTCCGGCCGGTTGACCGCGATCACCGGCGAGGCTTCGGTGGCGCCGTAGCCTTCCAGCAGCGGAATATCGCCAAAGCGGGTGGCGACCAGGTTGTGAGTCTCGGCGTGCACCCGCTCGGCGCCGCAGACGACGAATTTCAGCCCGGACAGCTCGCCGGGCTCCGCCGAGCGCGCGTACTGGCTCACGAAAGTGTCGGTGGCCAGCAGAATGGCGGCGCCTGAGTCGCGGATCAGCGGCGGGATCTGCTTCACATGCAGCGGCGAGGGGTACTGGAACGCCTTCATGCCGGTCATGAGCGGCAGCAGCGCC
>DASQSO010000039.1:0-3693 GCA_035642335.1 Caulobacteraceae bacterium | reverse complement strand
GCTGATGGACGTCAACATGCCCGGCATGGACGGCCTGGAAGCCACCCGCCGCATCCGCGCGCTGGACTCAGCCGCGTCGCAGATTCCGATCTTGGCCCTGACCGCCGATGTGATGAACCATCACTGGCTGACCTACCAGGCGGCGGGCATGAATGGCCTGGTGCCCAAACCCTTCTCGCCGGCGGCCTTGGCCGCCGAGATCATGCGCTTGGCCGATGACGCGCCCGAAGACGGCGCCGCGGCGCTTAGCGCCTAGCCGGCCAGCACGTCCTTCGGATTGGCCTCGTTGAGCAGGGGCTGGCTGGTGAGATAGCGCTCGAGGTTGTCGAGGAACAGCGTCTCGCCGCGCGGGCCGAGGCCATCGCCGATGGACGAGGCGTGGCCGGTCAGCGTCACACGCGGATGGGTCCAGAACGGGCTGTCCGCCGGTAGCGGCTCCTTGTGGAACACGTCCAGGAGCGCGTGTTCGGGCCTGCCGGCGTCGAGGGCGGCCAGCAATGCCGTCTCGTCCACCAGGTCGCCGCGCCCGACATTGACCAGCACCGATCCGGGCTTCATGGCCTTGAGAAAGTCGGCGTCGACCATCCCGGCGGTGGCGGGGCTGAGCGGCACGAGCAGCACGACCACGTCGGACTGTGGCAGCTGCGCCTTGGTCTCGTCCGGCGTGACCATGGCGTCAGCCAGGGGGTGGTCGCCGGGGGTGCGACGCACCCCGGTGATGTGGGCTCCGAAGGCGCGGGCGCGCTCGGCCGTCGCCTGGCCGATGGCGCCGAAGCCGATGATCAGCCAGCGCATGCGCCCGATTTCGCGATAGGGCAGCCGGACCCACTCGCGTTTGGCCTGCGCCGCGCCGCGTTCGGACCCGCGTTGGAAATGGTCGAGCACGCCCCAGAGCACGTACTCCGACATGCTGACCGCCTGGGCGTTGTTGGTGGTCAGCCGCGCGCCCTTGTCGACGATGCGGGCGAAGGCAGGATTGTCAAACCCGGCCGCGGCGCTCTGCACCCATTTCAGGTTCGGCGCCTTGAGCAGGGTGACGAAGAAGTTGCGCGAGGCGGCCGCCCCGAACAGCTCGACGACCATCCAGCCGATCTCCGGGTTGGCGTCGTCCGGCGAAATCTCCTGGCCGTTCAGCCGGATGACCTCGTCATCGCCTATGGCGAGAAACTCGGCGTCCCGCGCGGCCCTTGGCAGGCGGTCCCGCACGCGCCGCAACGACGGTTCATAGACGAGGATGCGGGTCATGATCGGTCCCCCTTACGAGCGATGAGATGGTTTGAAAGAAAACGGGCGGCCCGTCGCTGGGCCGCCCGCCGTTAGATCACGGGAAGAACGCTCCCGCCTATTCGGCCGGTTCGTTCACCTCTTCCTTTTTGGTCAGATCCTCGCCGGTGATCTGGTCAACCACCTTCATGGACAGACGCACCTTGCCGCGATCGTCGAAGCCGAGCAGCTTGACCTTCACGGTCTGGCCTTCCTGCAGCACGTCGGCGGGACGCGCCACGCGCTCGTTGGCGATCTGGCTGACGTGCACCAAGCCGTCCTTGGCGCCGAAGAAGTTCACGAAGGCGCCGAAGTCGACCAGCTTAACCACCTTGCCGTCGTAGATTTGACCGACCTCGGGCTCCTGGGTGATCGACTTGATCCAGTCCATCGCCGCCTTAATCTTGGACGCATCCGACGCCGACACCTTCACGGTGCCCTCGTCGTTGATGTCGACCTTGGCGCCGGTGGTGGCGACGATCTCGCGGATCACCTTGCCGCCGGTGCCGATCACTTCGCGGATCTTGTCGGTGGGGATGGTGATGGTTTCGATCTTCGGGGCGTATTCGCTGAGCTCTTCGCGAGCGCCGGAAATGGCCTTGGCCATCTCGCCGAGGATATGGACGCGTCCGGCGCGAGCCTGGGCCAGCGCCTTATGCATGATCTCCTCGGTGATGCCGGCGATCTTGATGTCCATCTGCAGCGAGGTGATGCCGTCGGCGGTGCCGGCGACCTTGAAGTCCATGTCGCCGAGATGGTCCTCATCGCCCAGGATGTCGGACAGCACCACATAGCCGTCCGGCTCCAGGATCAGGCCCATGGCGATGCCCGAAACCGGCTTCTTCATGGGCACCGAGGCGTCCATCATCGCCAGCGACGAGCCGCAGACCGTGGCCATCGAGGACGAGCCGTTGGACTCGGTGATCTCCGAGACCAGGCGGATGGTGTAGGGGAACTCTTCCTTGGTCGGCAGCATCGGCCGCACCGCCCGCCAGGCCAGCTTGCCGTGGCCGATTTCGCGGCGGCCAGGCGCGTTCATGCGGCCGGTCTCGCCAACGCTGTAGGGCGGGAAGTTGTAGTGCAGCAGGAAGCTTTCCTTGTAGGTGCCCTCCAACGCGTCGATGAACTGCTCGTCGTCGCCGGTGCCCAGGGTGGCCACGACCAGGGCCTGGGTTTCACCGCGGGTGAACAGGGCCGAGCCGTGGGCCCGCGGCAGGATGCCAACCTCCGCCACGATCGGGCGGACAACATCGACATCGCGGCCATCGATGCGCTTGCCGGTCTTCAGGACGTCGCGGCGGAGAACCGTCGCTTCGCATTCCTTGAAGGCCGCGCCGAACTTGGCGCTGTCGTAGCCGTCAGGATTGTCGTCCGACCTGACCAGCACCGCCGCGGCTTTGGACTTGGCGACCGAGAGCGCCGCATGACGGGCGGCCTTGGCCTGCAGCTTGTAGGCGGCCTTCAGGTCTTCGCCGACCAGGTCGGTGACCTTGGCGATCAGGCCGGAGATGTCCTCGGCCTCGAAGTCCCAGGGCTCCTTGGCCGCGTGCTCGGCCAGTTCGATGATCGCGTCGATCACCGGCTGCATGCCGCGGTGGGCGAACATGACGCCGCCCAGCACTTCGTCCTCGGTCAGTTCCTGGATTTCGGACTCGACCATCATCACCGCGTCCTGGGTCCCGGCGACAACCAGGTCCATGCGGTTGCTCTCGCCGAGCTGGTCGAGGGTGGGGTTGAGCACGTATTGGCCGTCGATGAAACCGACGCGGGCGGCGGCGATCGGGCCCATGAAGGGCACGCCCGACAGGGTCAGGGCCGCGGAGGTGGCGACCATGGCGACGATGTCCGGATCGTTCTCCAGGTCGTGGGCCAGGACGGTGACGACGACCTGGGTTTCATGCTTGAAGCCCTTGACGAACAAGGGGCGGATCGGACGGTCGATCAGGCGGCTGGTCAGGGTCTCCTTCTGCGAAGGCGCGCCCTCGCGGCGGGGGAAGGAGCCGGGGATCTTGCCGGCGGCGTAGAACTTCTCCTGGTAGTTGACCGTCAGGGGGAAGAAGTCCTGATCGGCGCGGGCGCTCTTGGCGTAGACCGCGGTGGCGAGGACCATGGTCTCGCCGTAGGTGGCCAGCACCGCGCCGTCGGCCTGACGGGCCATGCGGCCGGTTTCGAGCGTCAGGCGGCGGCCGCCCCACTCGATCGACTTACGTTTGATATCGAACATTGATTGTCTTTCTTTCGTGTCTCGAGGGCCCATTCCCTCGAGCGCGGACAGGGGCGGAACGGCTTTTCTTTCGCTTCGCGGATCCGGGGGTCCTCTCCTTCGCGACAGGCGGATGAGGACCAAACCTTCAGCCCTCGGCGTACGTGGTGCGGGCGTCACTCGCCCGGCTGAGCGTCCAGGTCCGCGGCCTGTCAGGGCGGGGTCCG
>DASQSO010000038.1:0-7022 GCA_035642335.1 Caulobacteraceae bacterium | reverse complement strand
TGGCCCGGGGACGCATGCCGGTGACGGCGTCCCTGGCCGAGCCCTGGTGGTCGACGGACAATATCCATCTGTGCACGCTGAAGGACTTCACCCTGCTCTGCCAGGAGCTGGACATCCGCATCGAACAGGCCGCCGCCCTCGACGACGGCCGCCCGGCCCGCCGCATCAACCCCGCCAGCGCGCTGGAGAACTGGCGCGCCGAACAGGCCATCTACCTGCTGAGCCGCGCCGGCGCCGCCTGAGCCGGCGCGGCGGGACCGCCTTTCGCCGCCTGAGCGATCGCCGGCGCGACAAGGGCCGTTTCGGCAAGGCGGGGTTGACCCGCCGGGTTTGGCGCGGGCCTACTGGCGGCTCACCGCCCGGCTATCCACGGAGGCGGTCCGTAAGCTGTCTCCCACAAACCCGGCGGGAAATGACGCCATGGTCAGCGATCTTGTCCTCAGCGCCATCGACGGGTCGGTCGCCCGGCTGACGTTGAACGATCCGCGGCGGGCCAATGTGCTCTCCACCGCCATGATGGAGGCCCTGGATGCGGCGCTGACGGCCGCGGCGGCGGACGCGCGCGTGCGGGTTATCGTGCTGGGCGCGGCGGGGCGGATATTCTGCGCCGGCCACGATCTCGGTGAGCTGCGCGCCTCCGACGACGCGGGCGAACACGCCGCCCTGTTCGCTCAATGCTCGGCGCTGATGTTGGCCATCGGCGCGGCGCGGGCCCCGGTCATCGCCCAGGTGCGGGGCGCGGCGGTGGCGGCTGGCTGCCAGCTGGTGGCCAGCTGCGACCTGGCCTATGCCGCCGACAGCGCCAGATTCGCGGTCTCCGGCGTCGATCTCGGCCTGTTCTGCTCGACCCCCGGCGTAGCGCTGGGGCGGGCGGTGGGACGCAAGGCGGCGGCGGACATGCTGTTTACCGGCCGCTTCATCGACGCCGCGCGCGCGGTCGAGCTCGGCCTGATCAACGCCGCCGCCCCGCCCGCCGAGCTGAGCGGACTGGTCGACGCCGCCGCCCGCCTGATAGCCGCCAAGCCACCCGAGGCCATCGCCATCGGCAAGGCCGCCTTCCGCCGCCAGATCGAGGCGCCGCTCGCCGCGGCCTACGCCATCGCCTCGGAGGCCATGGTGGAGAACCTCGCCCTCGCCGCCGCCCGCGACGGCATCGACGGTTTTCTGAAGCGTTAGGCGGGTCTCAATCCTGGTCGTCGAGGGCCAGCAGGGCGAAGCGCCCCTCAGTCCGACCCCGTCGCCAGCACGGGAATGGCCGGCTGGCCGGTGACGCTTTCGATGATCGACGCCTCGGCGAACTGGAGGTCGCGGGTGTCGAGCGCCTGGCGGATTTCGCCGTGGCGCACCGCGTCCAGCTTCCAGCCGATGAAGCATGCGCCGCCGAGCATGGCGAAGACGATCGGTCCGACCACAAAGGCCAGCTCCAGCCCGAAGATGGCGTGGGCGCTGTTATGAGCGGTGATCTTGGGGTCATAGCCCACCCGCGCCAGCACCCAGTAGGACAGGAAGATCGCACCGGCGCCGGCCACCTTGGCCGCCAGGCTGGTCAGCGAATAGATCAGGCTCATGCGCTGCTTGCCCTGCTCCAGCCGCACCTCGTCGCCGACGTCGGCGGTCATCGACTGGATCAGGAGGTTGAAGCCCGAGGCCATGCCGCCGCACCACAGCATCACCGGGATGGCGGTCAGGATGTTGCCGTCCTTGGGAATGACGATCACCGCGCACAGCCCGATCGAATAGGCCGAGGTGGTGATCATCAGGGCGCGGTGCTTGCCGATCTTCGACGACAGCCAGGTGGTGGCCGGGGCGCCCGCCACGCCGGCCAGGATATAGACCCCGAGCAGACCCGACGCGACGCCGATGCTGAAGCCGAGCACATCCTTGAAGAAATAAAGATAGAGCGCGCTCATCCACCCCGGGCTGAGCGTCAGGCAGACCTGGGCCGCCACCAGACGCAGCATGGCCGGCTTCTTGATCAGCCCCCAATAGTCGCGGAAAGCGAAACGTTCGCTGGTGTGGGCGTCAACGGCGACGTGTTCGGGGATGCGCCAGGCCGCCAAGCCGATGCACAGCGGCGTCAGGCACAGCACCAGCCAGCCCATGGCCCGCACCCCATCCGGATCGCCCAGCTTGACGTGGCCGGCCAGGCTCGGAATGCCTAGCACCACCACCGAGGCGGCGATGCCCACCACGGTGATCACCGCGAACAGGCGCGAGCGCTCATGATAGGCGGTCGCCAGGGTCGAGGCCCAGGCTGTATGGGCCAGGCCCAGGATCGAGGTGCCGAGATAGAGGCAAAGCAGCCAGACCACCAGATAGACACGACTGATGCCCATGGGGGCCATGAACAGCTGATAGACCGCCAGCATCAGGATCGGCGCGCCGATCAAGAGCCACACCCGGTAGCGCCCGATGGCGGTGCGGGTGCGGTCCATCATCAGGCCCAGCACCGGATCGACCGGGGTGTCGATGAGGCGGACGAAGCCGAAGGCGCCGCCGACCACCACCAGACTGACCCCCAGGTGGCTGGCGAAATAGCGCGGCAGGAAGATGGCCAGGGCGATGCCGAGCGCGCTCAGCGGCAGGGTGACTGCGGCGAATGTCAGGACGGTCGGCAGGGGCAGGCGCCCCGCGTGAGCCTTCGGCGCGTCAACAGTCAACCGGCGTCTCCCAATGCCTGACTACCGCGCGGCGTTTCGCGTCGACGCCGCCGATCACGCCTTGTCCACGGCCGAAAAGCAAGGATCGGAAAGGTTTTTCGCCGCCATCCGGGCGTTTCTGTCGCGGAATTAATCTGGGGGTGCGCCGGCTCCGGCCTCGACCGGCGACATTGGTGAGAAGGCGGAACCCGTCTAGAAAACGGGCCGGATGACCAGCTTTCTCGCACGGCTCTATGCCTTCAAGTTCTCCGATTCCTTCATCCTGATCTTTCCGCTCTACGCGGCGATGTTCGTGGATGCCGGCCTCAGCCCCGTGCAGATCTCCATCGTGCTCATCGCCTGGTCGGTGACCGCCTTCGTCCTGCAGATCCCCTCCGGCATCATCGCCGATCGCTGGTCGCGGCGGTTACTGCTGGTCTTGGCGCAGATAGCCTGGGGGGCGGGGTTCGTGGTCTGGCTGATCTGGCCGCACTTCTGGGGGTTTCTGATCGGTCTTGTGCTGTGGGGCATCAAGAGCGCCTTCACCTCCGGAACCTTCGAGGCGCTGCTCTATGACGAGCTCAAGGCCCAGGGCCGCGCCGACGACTACACCCGCGTCTATGGCCGGACTCGCGCGGTGCAGGCCTTCGCGACGGTGCTGGCCGCCCTGGGCGCGGCCCTGCTCGCCCGCTACGGATATCGGCTGGAGCTGCTCGCCAGCCTCGCCTCCATCGCCCTGGCCATCGCCGCCGCGGCGAGCCTGCCGCCGGCGGACCGGGCCAAGGCCGCCGGCGAGCAGGACTATCTGGCCCACCTGCGCGCGGGCCTCGCGTTGTCGCTGCGCGAGCCGGTGGTGCTGCGCATCCTGGTCTTCGGCGCCATCGTGCTGTCGCTGGGTGGCGGGCTGGAGGAGTTCTGGCCCATCTTCGGCATCAAGGTCGGTCTGGCGCGGCCGGCGATCGCCGTTTTCGTCGGGGCTCAGAACGGTGTCGAAATGCTGGCCAGCCTACTCGCCCACCGCATCGCCCGCCTGTCCACCCGGCGGCTTTACGGCCTCTTCACCCTCGGCGGGCTGATGCTGGCCGCCGCCGCCGGCCTGTTCTCGGCCCCGGCCATGATCCTGCTTGTCCTCTACAGCGGGGTTTTGAAGATGATCGACGTGGTGTTCGAGGGCCGGCTGCAGCACGCCATCCCCTCCGATCGCCGCGCCACCATCGGCTCGGTCAAGAGCTTCGCCGGCGAGGTAGGCGTCACCGGCCTCTACCTCGGCTTCGGACCGCTGGCCCAGACGACCTCCTACCAGGTCGCCTTCCTGGGCTGCGGCGGCGTCGGCATCGTCATCGGCCTCCTCTATCTGGCGATGGCGCGGCGGCGGTCGATCCCGCGCTAACCGGCCATCGTCTCGGCTGGCCGAGGCGCGGGGCCGGCGGCTATGATGACGAGGGCCCGCAAAAGGACATTGCTCATGCAGACGGTCAGGCTAGGACGCACGGGCGCCGAGGTCAGCGTCGCGGGTCTCGGCTGCGGCGGGGCGAGCCGGCTGGGCATGGCTCATGGGGCGGACGTCGACCAGGCCGCCGGCATCGTCCGCCGCGCCCTCGAGCTCGGCGTCACCTTCATTGACACCGCGCGCAACTACGGCACCGAGGAGGCGGTGGGTTTGGGGATTCGCGGGCGCCGCGACGAGGTCTTCCTGTCGACCAAGTCCAGCGCCGGCCGCGGCGAGCGGATGTTCACCGCCATTGAGCTGACCGAGAGCCTGGAGGGCAGCCTGAGGCGGCTGGGCACCGACCGGGTCGATGTCTTCCACCTGCACGGGGTGACGCCCGGCCAGTATGACTATTGCGCCGAGGTGCTGGTCCCCGAGATGCGCCGCCAGAAGGCGGCCGGCAAGATCCGCTTCCTCGGCGCCACCGAGCAGTTCGGCGGCGATACCGGCCACCGGATGCTGAGCCGCGCCCTGCCGGACGACGCGTTCGACGTGGTCATGGTGGGCTTCAACCTGCTCAATCCGTCGGCGCGCGCGCGGGTCTTCCCGCTGACCCAGGCGCACGACGTCGGCACGCTGATCATGTTCGCGGTGCGGCGGGTGCTGAGCCAGCCCGCCGCGCTGGTGGAGGCGGTGGCTGGGCTGATCGAGAGGGGCGAGGTGGATGCGGGGGCCATTGACGCCGCCGATCCGCTGGGCTTCCTGCGCGACCGGGCGGACGTCGGCTCGCTAACCGAAGCGGCCTACCGGTTCTGCCGCCACGAACCCGGCGCCGACGTCATACTGACCGGCACCGGGAACGTGCGGCATCTGGAGGCCAACCTCGCCGCCATCCAGGAGCCTCCGCTCGCGCCCGATATCATCGAGAGTCTGCGGCGCCTGTTTGGCGGCGTGGACAGCGTCTCCGGAAACTAGGTCGGCCGGAAACTATGGAACGTAGTGCAGGCTGAGCCCGGCGACCCCGCCGGCGATGTTCAGGCCGGTATTGCCTTCGACGCTCAGCGGTTGCAGCGAAACCGAACGATCCGAGCCGCCGACCAGCAGGTTGGCGCCCGCACCGACGCCTGCCGTGGCGCTGGCGGTGACGCCGCCGTAGGTGCCGTCGAGCGAACCCGCCGGAATCCCTACGGTCGGCGCGATCACGCCCCAGACCAACACGCCGCCGGCGGTGTAGCCGATGTCGACGCCAAACTTGTCGATATGGCCCTGATAGTGGGCAACATCGTGCCCACCGCGCGAGAAGACGCAGTTGACTTCCTTGCTGGAGCCGAAGATCAGCCCGAACCCGCTGGCGACATTACAGGTCAGGACGCCGGCTCGGACGCCAGACCCGTCCTGGGCCTGGGCGGGCGCGCTCGCGACGAGCGCCAACCCGGCCGCGGCGACCGCGCCCATGATAAAACGATGAGAAATAGACATAGATAGAGTCTCCCCGGTGATTCAGGTGATTCAGGCCTCGACCATGGTCCAACGGCCGATAGCTAGGCTAGTTCCGAAGATATGTCGCCGCAACGACTTAAAAAGTCCAGGTTGGCGCCATTAAAATCGGCGCATGGCCTGTGATAGGAACAGATCGTCCCGCCGCGCCGTTGCAGCTCCTGACCGGAACGCGCTGGCGGGATCGCGAGGAGTAAGGGTTCCATGCACCAGGTCGTCGCCGAGGTCACCGCCCGCATCGCCGAGCGCAGCCGCGACCGGCGCGCCGACTATCTGGCCCGGATGGAGGCGGCCGCCCACGACGGCCCCGGCCGCGCCAAGCTGTCCTGCGCCAACTGGGCTCACGCCTTCGCCGCCCAGCCAGCCGGCGACAAGCTGAAGATGATGGACCCGGCGGCGCCGAACATCGCCATCGTCTCGGCCTATAACGACATGCTC
This sequence comes from Caulobacteraceae bacterium, assembly GCA_035642335.1. GTDB lineage: Bacteria > Pseudomonadota > Alphaproteobacteria > Caulobacterales > Caulobacteraceae > Poindextera. The sequence continues at coordinate 1,019 of DASQSO010000038.1, read as the reverse complement.
TCGGCCCACCAGCCGCTGGAGCGCTATCCGGACCTGATCCGCGAGGCGGCGCGCCTGGCCGGCGCCACCGCCCAGTTCGCCGGCGGGGTCCCGGCCATGTGTGACGGCGTCACCCAGGGCCGCCCGGGCATGGAGCTGTCGCTGTTCTCCCGCGACGTCATCGCCATGGCCACCGCTGTCGCCTTGACCCACGACGCCTTCGATGGCGCCATCCTCCTGGGCGTCTGCGACAAGATCGTGCCGGGCTTGGTGATCGGGGGGCTCGCCTTCGGCCATCTGCCGGTGGTGTTCGCCCCGGCCGGGCCGATGACCAGCGGCCTTTCCAACGCCGAAAAGGCCAAGGTCCGCGCCCTCTACGCCCAGGGCCAGGCGAGCCGCGAGCAGCTGCTGGCCTCGGAGATGGCCGCTTATCACGGACCTGGCACCTGCACCTTCTACGGCACGGCCAATTCCAACCAGATGCTGATGGAGATGATGGGCCTGCACCTGCCGGGCGCGGCCTTCGTCAACCCGGGCACGCCTCTGCGCGACGCCCTGACCGCGGCCGCGGCCCGCCGCACGGTGGAGATCGGGCCGCGCACGCAGGCCTATACGCCGATGGCCCGGGTGATCGACGAGAAGGCGGTGGTCAACGGCGTCGTCGGCCTGCTCGCCACCGGCGGCTCGACCAACCACACCCTGCATCTGGTGGCCATGGCCAGGGCGGCGGGAATCGAGATCGACTGGCGCGACTTCGCCGAGCTCTCGGCGGTGACGCCGCTGCTGGCGCGGGTCTATCCGAACGGCTCCGGCGACGTGAACCACTTCCATGCCGCCGGCGGCATGGCCTTTGTGGTCCGCGAACTGATCGGCGCCGGCCTCGCCCACCCGGACGTGGTGACGGTGGCCGGGCCGGGCCTCGACCTCTACCGCCAGGAACCCTTCCTCGACGGCGAGACCCTGGTCTGGCGCGAGGGTCGGACGACCTCGCTGGACCTTTCGATCCTGAGGCCGGTCAGCGATCCCTTCGACGCCGAGGG
>DASQSO010000037.1:0-2091 GCA_035642335.1 Caulobacteraceae bacterium | reverse complement strand
CAACGTCGACACCCAGCACATGCGGCGTCCGTTCGGTGACGCCTCGCGATGAACGCCGGCTCCCCAGGCGCCGGCCTGAATCGGCCTCTCATCGTCACCTCGGTCATGTTGGCGACGGTGATGACCTCGCTGGACACCACCATCGCCAACGTGGCGCTGCCGCACATGGAGGGCTCGGTTTCGGCCTCGGCCGACGAGATCACCTGGGTTCTGACCTCCTATATCGTCGCGGCCGCCATCATGACGCCGCTGAGCGGGTGGCTGGCCGGCCGGTTCGGCCGCAAGCAGGTGTTCCTTGTCTCCATCGCTGGCTTCACCATCGCCTCGGCCCTGTGCGGCGCGGCGCAGAGCCTGGCCGAGATCGTCGGCTTTCGCCTGTTGCAGGGCCTGTTCGGCGCCTCGCTGATCCCGCTGTCGCAGGCCGTGCTGCTGGACATCTACACGCCGGAGGAACAGGGGCCGGCCATGGCCATCTGGGGCATGGGCGCGGTGCTGGGTCCGATCATCGGGCCGGCGCTGGGCGGCTGGCTGACCGAGAACTTCAGCTGGCGCTGGGTCTTCTACATCAACCTGCCGTTCGGGTTTCTGGCCTTCGCTGGCGTGATGACCTTCATCCACGACAGGCGGCATGAGCATAAGGTCCCGCTCGACTTCATAGGCTTCGGCTTCCTCAGCCTGGCGATCGGCGCCTTCCAGCTCTTCCTCGACCGCGGCCAGGACAAGGCCTGGTTCGAATCCAGCGAGATCTGGATCGAGGCGACCGTCGCCGCCCTGGCCTTCTTCCTGTTCGTCGTCCACACCATAGCCGCGCCCAAGCCCTTCCTGCCGCGCGAGCTGATCAAGGACCGCAATTTCGCCACCGCGACCTTCTTGGGCTTCTTCGTCGGCGTGCTGCTGTTCGCCACCCTGGCGTTGCTGCCGCCGATGCTGGAGACCCTGATGGGCTATCCGGTGGTGACCACCGGCATCGTCACCGCGCCGCGGGGTGTGGGCAGTCTCATTTCGATGTTCGTGGTCGGCCAGCTGGTCAACCGCGTCGATGTGCGCCTGATCATCGGCGCTGGCCTGGTGCTCAGCATCTACGCCCTGTTCGGCATGACCGGCTTTTCGCTCGGCATGAATTCCTGGCCGGTCATATGGACGGGGGCCCTGCAGGGTCTGGGCATCGGCCTGATCTTCGTGCCGCTCTCGACCCTGGCCTTCGCGACGCTGAAGCCGATCTATCGGGGGGAAGGCGCGGGGGTCTTCACTCTGGTCCGCAACCTGGGCTCCAGTTCCGGCATCTCGATCATGCAGGCGCTGTTCAGCACCAATACCAGCGTGGTGCATTCGCGGCTGGTGGAGGGCCTGCGGCCCGACAACCCTGTGACCCAGACCCTGCAGGCGCCGTTCAGCCTGACCAATCCGGCCGGCGCCGCGGCCTTGAACGCCGAGGTGACCCGCCAATCGGCCATGGTCGCCTATATCGACGATTTCCGCCTGATGCTGCTCGTGGCCGTCCTGCTCGGTCCGCTGCTCCTTCTGATGAAACGACCCGTTCGGACCGAAAACCATGAGCCCAGCCTTGCCATCGAATAAGCGCGCCCGGGCCGCAACCGCCGCCGCCGCCCTGGTGGCCGGGCTGACGAGCGGCTGCGTGGTTGGGCCCAACTTCCGGCCGCCGGCGCCGCCAGCCGCCTCCGGCTACGCCATGACCGGCGACGACGTGAACCAGGGGCTGACCCGCGCCGCCGTCGGCGAGAAGGTGGTCTCGCAATGGTGGACCCTGTTCCACTCCCCGGCCCTCGACCAGCTGATGCGCCAGGCCGTGGCTGGCAACCCGACGCTGGAGGAGGCGCGCGCCCGGCTCGAAGCGTCGCGTGAGGCGGTGAAGGCGGAGAGCGGCCTTTTGCTGGTGGACGCCAACGCCGGCGCCCAGCGCGAGCGCGCCAACTTCAACGCCTTTTCCGGTGGCTCGTTTTCCAACTTCACAATTCCGGGCCAACCGCCTTTCAACAACAACCCCGAATTCAACCTCTACACGATCGGAGTCACGGTCTCCTACAATCTCGACCTGTTCGGCGGGGTGAAGCGGCGCACGGAATCGTTGAA